>NZ_JBXSQJ010000016.1:0-65726 GCF_057063585.1 Gilliamella sp. X-60
CCATTTATAGAAAGTTGAATTACCCATGCCATATTTACGACAGAGCTCCTTGACAGGAATACCGGCTTCAGCTTCTTTTAAAATAGATACAATCTGATGTTCAGTCATTTTTTTCATAATTAAATCCCCTTTACTTTTATCATAGAGAATTTTCTACTTTTTTGCTGTACTATTTTAGGGGATAGTTACAATTAAATCTCACCAAGTCGAACTACATCACATCATCAATAATGAAATCACGGCTTATATTACTCAAGCTTATAAGCAAGATGGCGGTAAAGCATTATCGCAAATTTCACTCATTAAAATTTACTTATTACCAGAAAAGGATGAATATGGCTTTATGTTTGCCTGGTCTGGCGATAGTGAACATGGTATCGGAGTTAAATTAAAAAATCTCTCAATGATAAAAATAGGTTATGCTGAAACGGCCTTTTTATAAAAGTAGAGATTATATTCGCAATATTATAATGTTCCAAAATGATATAGGGGTATTAGAAACATGCTTATTAAAGAAAATCTTTATTCAATAAACGATATAATCAACTATATGAAAAATAGTCTTGAACGAGATGATGATTTTTGTGTATATGGCGTTGAAGACAAAGAGTTGGAAAATCAAGAAAGCTATTATATTGATGACTATCCTGAAGTCGATGATGATGGACAAGAAATTTACCCTCCTCTTGTACGGCAAAAGCATTTACATTATCTCTATTCAGGTCAACAATTTGCTGATGTTGTTGATGTTGTCTTAGATCAAAAGCCGTCAGCCACGATAGATGACTTTATTCAATCATTAAATTATTATGCAGAAAATGATAATTTTTTAGAGCTGTAACGCAACAAGCAACAGGGGATATTATCAATTATAGCTTCATCAATAATGAAAGAATAAAATATGTGTGAACTAAAACAGCTATGTAACGATCTACATTTACCACTCGGTGATAAATTCACTCAAGATTGGGCGTATGAACTGCCCGATCAGTATCGAACGCAAACATGGCTCGATAAATACCTCTATGCTTATGTTAATTCAACATATTCAAAGTTACAAAAGCACATACTCATGACTTTATTACTTGATGTGGCCAATGATTTATTATCATCTGGAATTAGCGCGTCATCGCCAAAAATTAGCCAAGTATTAGCGCTTTTATTTCATAATCATGATGATTATATGGATCTCATTGATTATTGGTCGTTATCTGATGAGTCTATAGAAGACTGCTTTGCATTAACGCCTGAAATAAGAAAGTTAAAACGACGATTAAATAACAAATGATAAAGACTATTTACCCTAGTTACTTATTTTAAAACAATCTAAAACAAAACTATTTAGTTCCCAATTTTGTATCAGAGCAAACAACTGCGTTAAGATTGGTTTAAAATGATAATAGAAGAATAGCCGATTAACTTTTTGAACTGGATTATGCAGAAAAATAAAATGATTAATGGATATAAGTTTGTTAATAATAAAATTTAATTAAAGTATAGGATGATTTTGCCTAGAAATATAAATCATTATGTTTGTTTATCGAGATGATTTACTGGTTTTAAATTTATTTAATGATCAATTTATGGTTATATACTGCATTTAGCAATCAAGATAATCAACTTTTCCCATTATTTTACCGTGCTTAGCTAAAGAGGTGTCAATGCAACGAACAACGAATATCTCTGATGACGAATTAGAATTGATACAAATGCGATGTAATAACGCAACTAAAGGACCTTGGGTGTCTTATGTTGAGGGTAGAAATCATACTAGTGGTGGTAATTTTATCATGACAGGCGGTAACAATAATCGAGGCGAAGACATTGAGCTTATTGGCGCTACTATTGCCGATCAAGAATTTATTGCTCATGCACGACAGGATATACCAAGATTAATTAATGAAATTAGACGACTAAAGCAGTTACTTACAGATATTAAGTCATCATAAATAGATCAATGAAAAATAATTACGTATTTAAAAATTTAGCCAACAAAGAATTTGTATTAGGAGCTGATAAGCAAGATATATTTTTCAACATGTTAGACGTTGTGCGTAAGGGCAATTTAACTTTATTTACTCAGTCATTTTCAGACCTTGTTTATCTCCTTGAAAAGGATAGCTATTATATTGCACATCACTTAATTGTTTATAAGGGTAAAAAAGCTATATTTGCGGGGCAACTAGTCAGGGCATTTAAAGCACAATTGATCGATTTTATTCAGTACGCCATTAATCATGATGATCTCAGGCCGTTTTTGATATCTTCCATATTTATGCAAGATTGCAAACGGGCTTTTTATCTTACTGAAGAGGGATTTTATTTATATGATGTTAAATAGTACTCAACATAAATAGTACTAAAAAACCAATAAATACTCATTGTGATAACAAAACGTTAAGGTAATAATACCGCGTGTTTTTTTGTGTTATATCTATTCCCCATGTCATGGATAAATCAATGAATATAAAAAACTTTTTAGAAACAGGTAGTTATTTAGGCTTAAAAGTAGGGTTATCCGAACAAGCATTATATGCAATTTTACCCCCCAAAGTATTAGGTAAAAAACATTATTTTGATGAATCTAATAAAGACGAAGGCTTTAGCTATTTTTATCATGCAATAGAGATTATGATAATAGAAGCCAAAATATACTCATTAGGCGTTGATGTCGAGCGTAGTTCCCTTACATTTTTAAATGATTTTACTATCAATGCTAATAGTAGTTTTGAACTTATCTTAAAATATCTAGATATTGCAAATATAGCGTGGCAATTTGAACAGCAGTATTGTTATCAGCGTGAAATAACCATAAAAACCCAAGGGAATGTTTTACTTGGATGTGTGTACGATAAAGGCGATTATCGATTATCAAAGTTCAAAGTATTTGAATAAAATAACAAAGACAACCAGTTAATAAATATTTAATCTATTAATATACAATCAATAATATTATGCATCAAAAATTTTTAGATTTTCAGTATAGATTTTATATAGCAAAAATAGGATAAATGATGATTCAACTACCTGATTGGTATGACGATTTATTGCAATTTGAAAGTGAAGCAAAAGGTATCATTTTAAATTTTAGCGTCACCATAAATAACCGTCACTACACCTTCAATTTTTATGATCCTGTGCGATTTGTTCAAGATGCTAATCATGAAATAACTAATAACGGCTATTTTCAAGATAAAAATGCAGTGATTTTAGAAAAAGTGACCAAAAAGAATATTATTCAATATCTATCAAAATTTTAATTTATTTATATCAAATAGATAGGTAAATAAATTGGGTTATTTATTGGTAAAATTGCGCGCCTCACTATTGCTTAATTGTCAATTAGCTATCATATTGCAAATCTTATTGCCTTATTTTTTGGAAAACAGATTAATCATTACAACATCAATCATAATAAATTCAAATCATTACAGCTGTAAAATTTAAAGTCACATTAGCGTCGATTTAAACCATAATAAATGGTCAAAAAAATCGAAGAAAGCTTATTTTAGTTCGAATTTTAGTTCGAAATTTTGTTACGTGTATGTCGATTTTAAGTATATAATTGGCATAAACTCTCCTCTATTATTTATTGATATGGCTAATGTATCTTCGTTTCGCCAAAAACAAGGCACTATTTTTTTTGCTTTTCTAGTTACCACTTTTATTGTGGGTATTGCAGGCGCTTTACAATCTCCCACATTAAGTCGATTTTTAACCTTTGAAGTCAACGTTGATTCTCGTTTAGTAGGGCTTTTTTTCTCGATTAATGCTTTAGCGAGCATTGTGGGTAGCTTTTTATTGGCTAAATATTCTGACCAAAAAGGTGACAGGCGTTATATTGTCATTTTCTGCTGTTTAATGGGTATTGCTAACAGCGTCATCTTTGCCTTTTCACGTCACTATTTGGTGTTAATCACCCTTGGGGTGCTGTTTGCTGCGTTATCTTCTGCTGCTATGCCACAAATTTTTGCCTTAGCGCGCGAATATGCGGTAAAAACGGGGCGTAATGTTGTGGCCTTTAATTCACTCATTCGTGCTCAACTTTCGCTAGCTTGGGTGTTTGGTCCGCCAATTTCATTTGGTTTAGCCGTTAAATTTGGCTTTACGGTTATGTATTTAACCGCCATGAGCATGTTTATGGTCGCGATGCTGTTTGTTGCCATTTTTTTACCTTCAGTTGCAAAAAATCCCACTTCACAACTAAATAGCGCAACAGAGCTACAAGCGGCAAATCAACCAATTTGGCAAAACAGAAATGTGCTTTGCTTATTGTTATCCACCGTATTTATGTGGACAGCAAACATGATGTATATCATTGATATGCCAATTTATGTGGATGTTGTATTGCATCTATCTGATTCATTACCAGGGGTGTTAATGGGGCTTGCTGCAGGTATTGAAATTCCCGTTATGATTATTGCGGGATATTTAGTGCCTTATTTAGGCAAACGAAACCTGTTTTTTATTGCGATTATCTGTGGCTTAATTTTTTATATTGGCATGATTTTTTGCACCGATAAAACCGCATTGTTAGCATTACAGCTATTTAACGCGCTATTTATTGGGATTGTGGCCAATATTGGCATTATCTATTTTCAGGACTTATTGCCAACTCAAATGGGCGTGGCTTCAACCTTATTTAATAATGGTGTTGTCTTTAGCATAATTATCGCTGGAATGCTACAAGGATTTGTCTCAAAAGCCTATGGGCATGAGATCATCTATTGGATTGCGTTAGTTATGGTCGCAGTATCATTATTCTTTTGTGCATTGGTAAAAGATGCAAACAATAAAGTGGATTAAAGATAATTAATAGCGAATTTGTCTTCCTAATAGTTAGGAAGACAAATCGCCAAAAAATAATTAAAGATTAAATGAGTTTAATAGTTTTTCGTAAAAGGCATAATCTGTTCTTTCATAACTCAATGGTGTAATGGTAATAAAGTTGGCATTAACGGCATCAAGTTCTTTATTATCATCAATTACTCGCAAATTGCGTTTAGCTCTAAACCAAAAATAGTCATTGCCTTCGGGATCTTGGGTTGGCATTACCACAAAACGACTTACATCGCTATCGCCTTGTTTGGTTATTTTCAAACCTTTAACTTGATGTGCTGCACAGGCAGGAAAATTGACATTAAAGCAGATATTTTGCGGAGCCGATAACGAAAGTAATTTAGCGACAACTGATTGTGCATGGTGCTTAGCACAATCCCAATTAATTGGCTGATTATCTTCACTGGTTACTTGACTTAAAGCAATCGCAGGAATGCCCAACGTCATTGCCATCATTGCCGCACCAACCGTGCCAGATAAGATTGTTTCAAAGCCTACATTCGAACCATTATTAATTCCCGATAGCACAAGATCAGGTAAATGATCCGCCATCAAATATTTAATCGCAAATAACGCACAATCGGCAGGTGTACCATAAACGGCAAATTCGTGTTTACCATGCTGAGTAACTCTAAATGGCGATTTTAGGCTTACTGAACACGATACACCACTTTGATCTATCGCTGGCGCAACAAGCCAAACCTCGTGGGCTATTTGCTTTGCGATTTCTTGCAATAACTTAATGCCCGGTGCATCAAATCCGTCATCATTCACTAATAAAACGCGGTTAACTAACTTATTTAGCATATTCTTTCCTTATTGGGCAAATGTATTGCATTCATTAATTGCACCGCTATCAAATCCTCGTTTAAACCAACTATAACGTTGTTTAGATGTGCCGTGCGTAAAACTATCGGGCACCACATATCCTTCGCTTTGTTGTTGCAAGCGATCATCGCCAATAGCTTTTGCTGTGTTTAAGGCTTGTTCAATGTCACCTGTATCGAGTCGATTTTGTTGCTGCATTGCATTGCCCCACATACCAGCAAAACAATCAGCTTGCAGTTCTAACTTAACGGATAATTGATTATTTGTTATTGTTGATTGATCCTGCTTTAAATGCTCAACTTGGCTAAATGTACCCAGCAAATTTTGTACATGATGACCAATTTCATGCGCAATCACATAGCCCTGAGCAAAATCACCACCACCGCCAAGTCGCTGTTTCATCTCTTGATAAAACGACATATCAAGATAAACGGTTTTATCAATACTGCAATAAAACGGCCCCATAAAGGTTTGCCCAGTGCCGCACGATGTTCTTGTTGTGCCTTTATAAAGTACTAATTTTGGGGGAACATAGGTTTTGCCTAAACGTTGAAATTCTTGATGCCAATAATCCTCAGTACTGGCTAAAATGATTGATGTAAATTTAGCTGCATCTTCATCATCAATTGAATATTGATTGGTACTTTGCTCAGTACTGCTAGTATCAATTAGATTTGAATTTAACAAGCCGGTCAAATCAACGCCATAATAGCCCGCTACTAACACGACAATAAATAAAACAACTTTGCCTTTACCACCAATGGGGATTTTTGTTCCCATTTCACTTCCTGATTGTGAGCGGCGATCTTCGATGTTATCACTCTCTCTTTGGTCTCTCCAGCGCATAGGGATTACCTTATCAGTTTGGGTTTAATTATTTTAAAGGATAACAAATAAGGATTCTAGATTAAGTTGATATTCTTATCTAAATTTACATAAATTAGCCGAAATCAGTGAACCTAAATTAGGTGGCATGTTTGTTTTTCGAATCCGTTATTTTCTGACTATTTTTAGGTATATAATACGCTCAACAATCATTATATCTTCATTTTAATGTTAGGGTATTATTATGCCATATTTGTTACTTACATTAGCGGCTTGCTTTTGGGGCGGAAATTATGTTGTTGGGCGCGTTTTAGTTACACAAGCCGATCCTATGATAATATCCGAAGGTCGATGGGTTCTTACTGCACTGTTATTATTGTGTTTATACCATCAACAACTCCGCAGTGATCTGCCTAAAATTAAAAAATCGATTTGGCCAATATGTTTGCTCGCTATTTTTGGGCAAATTTTGTTCCCGCTAACACTTTATATTGGATTGCAATATACCTCATCGCTTAATGCCTCAATTTACCTTTCGGCAACACCATGCATGGTATTGGTTATGAATAAATTATTATTTAATGATACGATTTCAAAAAATAATATTTTAGGGGTTTTATTTAGTACTATCGGTGTGATTTATTTAATTTTACAAGGAAACCTAACCAATTTAACTGAACTTAATAATATCAATAAAGGCGACCTGTGGGCAATGGCATCTGCACTAAGCTGGGCTTGTTATAGCGCATTTTTGCGGTTAAAAGATAAATCGATATCGGGTAATGCTTTTGTAACTATCAGTGCAGTGTTAGGTTCAGCAATGTTATTGCCTATTGCTTCAGTCTATTTTTATTGTTATCCAGTTTCTAACCTAGCACATTATACTACCCCTGACTTTTTGCTGGGTTTACTTTATATTGCTATTTTTGCATCTTGGCTATCTTATCTATTTTGGAATAAAGGCATAGTTGAAATTGGCGCAACAAGAGGGCAAATTTATACCCACATCATCCCTTTATCAGCCGGCATTTTCAGTATTGTGTTTTTACATACACCAGTTGCCTATTTTCATCTTGTTTCGATAGTATTCATTGTGATTGGGATCTATTTTTGTTCAAAAAAATAAACTGCTAATTATGTTTATACAGCTACATGATTAGCAGTTTATTTGCTGCATTTTACAAAATAGGGTTATTTTGCTATAATTGGTATTCAATATACACGAAAAGGAATTGTTTTGTTGTGATTTGGTAAAAAACAAAATAGACAATAAAACATTAGTTTTTGCTTTTTTATTATCCTCTTTTTTTATCTTTGCTGTCTTTTGCTTCAATTTTAATTAGCTGATAAACACATTTTGATGTGTAGTCCAAAAAGTATTGTTTTTTTATGTATTAAAAGGTAACCGTTTACCTTGTTGCATCATTCCTTTTTTATTATTTTTAGGTAAACAGGCGGTATTTTATGAAAAAAACAAGAAAGTCCAAAAACAAACCATTAAACATCAACGATATTCTAATAATTGATGATAGCAAGTTAAAAAAAGCCATTACTGCAGCAGCATTAGGTAATGCAATGGAATGGTTTGATTTTGGTGTGTATGGCTTTTTAGCTTATGTATTAGGGCAAGTCTTTTTCCCTGATGCCTCGCCAAGTGTTCAAATGGTGGCAGCGCTTGCCACATTTTCGGTTCCGTTTTTAGTTCGGCCGTTAGGGGGATTGGTTTTTGGTATTCTTGGCGATAAATTTGGACGACAAAAAGTATTATCAATTACCATTATCATAATGTCATTAAGCACTTTTTGTATCGGCTTAATTCCATCTTATGCATCAATTGGCATTGCTGCCCCTATATTATTACTGCTAGCTAAATTTGCGCAAGGTTTTTCAATTGGCGGCGAATATTCTGGCGCAGCCATATTTGTTGCCGAATACTCGCCAGATCGCAAACGCGGTTTTATGGGTAGTTGGTTAGATTTTGGTTCTATTGCTGGGTTTTTAGTTGGTGCTGGCTTAGTGGTATTATTATCAAGCATTCTTGGAAAAAATGCATTTCATGATTGGGGCTGGCGAATTCCATTCTTATTTGCTTTGCCACTTGGATTAATTGGGCTGTATTTACGTCATGCATTAGATGAAACACCAGCATTTCAGCAGCATACCGATTTATTGGATCAAAATGATCGTGATCATATTACCAATCAACCTAAAATGACATTTAAAGAGATCATAACCAAATATTGGCAAAGCCTACTGGTCTGTGTGGGGCTTGTTATTGTTACTAATGTGACTTATTACATGTTACTTACTTATATGCCTAGCTATTTATCTCACAACCTAAATTATCATACGGAACATGGAGTGCTAATTATTATTGCCATTATGATAGGCATGCTATTTGTGCAACCATTGATCGGTTTTATTAGCGATAAAATTGGTCGCCGACCATTTATTATTGGCGGTAGCTTAGGTTTATTAATTCTTTCTTATCCCTCTTTCATTATGATCAATAGTGACATTATTGGTCTTATTTTCTTAGGATTATTGATTTTAGCTGTATTACTTAACTGTTTTACTGGCGTTATGGCTTCCATTTTACCGGCTATCTTTCCAACCAGTATTCGTTATAGTGCATTGGCGATATCTTTTAATATTTCGGTATTAGTTGCCGGTGCGACACCTACCGTTATCGCTTGGCTGGTTGAAGAAAGTCATAATCTATATATGCCAGCATATTATTTAATGGTCGTGGCATTAATTGGTTTAGTTACTGGCATAAAGATGAGAGAAACCGCAAATCAACCATTGCGTGGCGCAACGCCAGCGGCATCAGATCGTTCAGAAGCCAAAGAAATCTTATCAGATCACTTTGACACAATTGAGCACAAAGTCGAAGATATTGAACAGAAGATCGAAACCCTGCAGGCTCAGCGACAGAATTTAGTGGATCAGCATCCTAAGTTAGATTGATTTTTTATTTTTTGGGTTTTGTATGTTTTGCTTTAAAAATATACAAAACTAAAATTTAATAAAATCAATACTCTACCTGAATAATTTTTAATAGTAAAATTAACCCATCATAAAAATAACCAAAACGCTGCCAACCCTTTTTTTGTTAATAAATTAAAGTAAATAAAAACAATATATTAGGAAAGCGATACAAAAAAGGGTTTTTGAAAACAGAAATCCTATTTGCCTTTTGCTAAACAAGGTTTATAGTATATCGGTTTCTAGTTTACCGCCGCATAGGCGGTTTAGAAAAGATGGTGCAGCCGCACTTGCTGGTTTAGTCGGTTTACCGCCGCATAGGCGGTTTAGAAAGTGATAATCTTCGTTAGATATATCGTAATAAAGTTTACCGCCGCATAGGCGGTTTAGAAAAAACGCTACAGACATATAAGATAACTCATGGTGTTTACCGCCGCATAGGCGGTTCAGAAACATTGGTTATGCTATTCAGTGATTATTTCGCCCGGATAGGTTTTGTTATAGTGTTTAGTTAGCTTGTTGTCTTAATTTATCTTCAATGGACTTTTTAACTTTAACCAGATGTTTAGATTTATAACTAATTGTTTTATAACGTTTAACTATACTGGTTAGATGCACAGACAGCTTCAATCGGGTTTTCTTTAGTACGTTATAAATAGTCGGACGACTAATCATAAAGCGTTTAGCCAATTCAGTGACAGTTATTTTTTCTTTATGATTTATGTGACAAATCTCTTGTCTTTGATAAAGTGTTAATTTTGTTTTTTTATTTATATTCATTACAATGCCTTATCAAATTACTATAAACAACTAAGCAAATAAACTGGCTGATGAATTAGCAGATCGTCTATATTCTAGCGGTAAAAAAGAATCTAAATCTAAAGTCATGAGAAAAATTTCGTTTGAAATTGATGAAAGCTAATATGAAGAATTAGACGATATTGAAATAAAAAATAAACGAGCAAAGTTGCCTTTGAAGACAATTTCTGATTTACTGCGGTTGGCTGTAAATGATTTCTTAACGAAACACAATAGATCTTAATTTAATATTAACCCACAATTATAAGGAATTTATATGAAAAAAATACTAGTAATGATTACTGCCATGTTTTTATTCGGATGTAATGAGAAGACCTATACTGTAGAAGACTTCAAAAATAATAAAGAACTACTAGATGAATACCGTAAAAAATGTGAGAACGGTGAAATTGATGGTGATAGCTTAAATTGTCAAAACTCTCACAAAGCGATAGTTTCAAAAAATAGAGTTGGTAATGCAAGTTGGAATTAATCAAGTTTTAGAAGCCACTCATGTGGTTTTTAAATTTCTATTTGTGATAAGTTTATAGACTTAATTTGCTTCTTATTCATTATAAACTTATCACCTTGTATTATAATCTTATCTCCTTTTTCTGCTTTATTTTCATTTAAAAATCGATTAATCTGTTTCGACCAAATAGTCTTTTCATTGCCGTTGTTATCAACTAATTTTGCAAATGCTGATTGCTTACCGTTTATTGGAAATTGATAATTAGCCTGACCAAAATCATTAATAATAAATTCTTGAGCTTCCAATGGTTTAACTTTTTCTATAGCTCATTGTGAAAAACAAAAGCGTTTGAACGTTAACTGTGAAAAAACTATTTGCACATTAACTTACTATGATATTGTCGACGATATTCGGTTGGTGTTCGCTCTGTCTTTTTTTTGAAAATCCGACAAAAATAATTACTATCTTTAAAACCTGATGCAAGGGCAATTTCTTTTATATTTAGATCATAATCCTTTAATAGCGATTTTGCATATTCTAAGCGAATATGATTTAGGTATTCATTTAACCCTATTTTTCCCTCACTTTGAAATAGATGTGATAAATAATTGGGTGAGATATAAAACATATTTGCCAAAAAGTCACGCGTTATATCTTCACGAAAGTGTATATCGATATATTGGCGAATAGCTTCATATAGGCTGGTTGTTTTGGATGAAGTTTTGATGTCGGTATTGAGCAAATCTAACGTATTGCTCAGTAAACTGTGAATAAGGTAGTGGGCGGTTTGATTGTGTTTGCATAGTGGGTTGTGCCAAATGAGTTCGCTCAGTGCTTGAATGATAAATGTGCCAATCCGAGGCCCTCGTCTTGGCGTATTGACTTGATCTTGTGGAATTAACTGCAATCCATCCCAATGCAATAAGCTTATACCGATTTGTTGTTTATCAAATAAGATACTTAATAAGGTCGATGGTGTGTGCCAAAGGGGCTTGTGCCAGCTGTGAGCGGAAATATATAAAAGATCATTAGTCGATAATATTTTTTCAATAATTTTTCCATTGTTATCCGCCCATTGCATTTGTTGCGTTCCTTCTAATATGATTTCAATTTGTGGAAAGTCGATGGGGTGGGTATGCAAAGGAGCGCAATTGCTGTTATTTACAAAATAGATACGATTGATTGTTTGCTGACGAATTACAAACTTGGTTAATGCGTTGTTGATGGATTTTGTCATAAGGATAAATTAAGTGGTGTAGTTTTATTTAGATTATATACAGTTAAAAAAAGATGGAAATTGTTATAAATCTTTTTTATTTAATAAGTTATTTTAAAGTTTTAATTGTGTGATCTAAGTCTCATTTTTTTATATAGCGTATAAAAATCCAGTAAATGGCAAATTCGTCTTCTAGGCGGTAGAGTTATTTTTTTCTACGATGTTTGTTATGCAAATGTTGTTATATGTTAACAAGTGATTGTTCATTCTGAATTAGGAGTTAACCATGGAATTATATTTAGATACCGCCGATATTGCCGATATCAAACGTTTAGCTAAAGTGTTACCTATTAGTGGGGTTACCACTAATCCAAGCATTGTAGCAAAATCGGGCAAGCCAATTTTTTCGTTATTAGATGAATTACAAGAGGTGTTAGGTTCAGATAAATTGCTGTTTGCCCAAGTGCTTTCAAGTAATGCCGACGAAATGATAAAAGAAGCTCATCAACTTAGAAAGGAGGTGCCGTCAATTGTGACTAAAATCCCTGTTAATGCGCAAGGCTTGATTGCAATAAAAGCACTAGCCCAGCAAGGTATTCCTACGTTAGGCACGGCTGTTTATGGTGCAGGACAAGGCTTTTTGGCAGCATTAGCAGGAGCTAAATATATTGCACCTTATGTCAACCGCATCGATGCTCAAGGTGGAAATAGCAAAGATACCGTACTTGAGTTGCAAAAATTGTTAGATTTGCATTGTCCACAGGCAATGGTATTAGCCGCTAGTTTTAGAACACCAAGGCAAGCGTTAGATTGTATGCTTGCAGATTGCAAGTCTATTACGTTGCCGGTAGATGTGGCAGAACAGTTTATTTCTGATCCAGCTGTGGATGCAGCAATTACTAAGTTTAATCAAGATTGGTGTGGTGCTTTTGGTAAGTTAACGTTTTAAATTTATTTGACAATTAGTTTTTTGCCTGAGCTTGTTCTTCCACTATTAGGTCGAACAAGTGTATCTATTTTTTCAATTGTAAAAATAGCATAACTCTAACATTTTTTGTTGTATGATGATTTTAATTAACAATAAAAATAAGGGTGGACATGATGGATGAAAAAAAACAAAAAATCAAAATAAACAAAAAAGTCATTGTTAATGCGTTATTAACAGTATTGAATGTTGAAAAAATCTCACCGAGCTTTATTCGCATTGAGTTTGGTTGCAATAAACCAGTTAATATTGATCCATTATGGATTTGTCCGTATTTAAAATTGTTGTTCCCAGATCCTTTAACTGGCTTAATTGCGTTTCCACAACTTGATGAAAATAATAAAATCCTTGTTGACGATAAGTTGCGTCAGCTTGTTCGTAGCTATAGCGTGCGCGAGTTTGATCATGTTGCCAATCAATTTTTTGTTGATTTTGCCATTCATGACACTGGTTTAGCTTCGGTTTGGTCGCAAAAAGCTAAGGTTGGCGATCAAATTGGTTTGATTGGCGCTGCCGGTAAGTTGAAATTTACTGATGATTGTTTGGTGTTGATGGGCGATATTTCAGCAGTGCCTGCTATTTGTTATACACTTGAGCATCTGCCTAAAAAACAAAAGGTTTTTGCTTTTATGCAGGTTAATCATAAAAGTGATATGGTGTCATTACCAGTTAATAAAAGTGTTGAAGTTAACTGGTTGGTGCAAAATTCGGATAAACCTCATCAGTTAATTGATGCGGTGATCAGTGCCGATTTATCAGGGCAAGATAAGTTATTATTTTGGGGCGGAATGGAACGTTCGTTGGCACAAGCTGTTCGTCATGCCGTTAAGGATAAGTTTACACATTTGCAGCCAGATGCTTTTCATATTACTAGCTATTGGCGAGAAGGTTTTGCCGAAGGCGAATTTAAGCATCGTGAATAATGAGTGTTGCTATTTTATGAATATTTTGGCTCATTTACATTTGGCTACGTTGGCGCGTAGTTCGTTAATTGGTAATACTGTGGCGGATTTTGTTAAAGGTGATCCTTATTTAACTTATGATCCCACTATTGCTGATGGCATTATGTTGCATCGCAAAATTGATAGTTTAACTGATAGCCTATTTGAAGTTAAACAGGCCAAATTGCTATTTCGAAAATCGCATCAGCGCGTTGCTCCCATTACGTTAGATATTGTGTGGGATCACTTTTTGTCAAAGCATTGGGCTAATTATGGGGTGTCGCCAAGTGTGGCTCAATTTAATCAAATAACAAAAGCGCATATCCAGCCTTATATTGATGCTTATCCGACCGATTATCAACATTTTATGAACGCGATGTGGCAAGGTGCATGGCTGGAAAATTATGCTTCTATCGATTTTGTCGGTGATGTGCTAAGTCGCATGGCCAATAGACGGCCAAAGTTGTATTTGTTAAGCGAAACTATTGTTGATATTAAACAACATTATACACAATTAGCCTCGCTGTTTTTTGTGTTATATCCCAAAATTTGTTTAGCGGTGAAAGAAAGCATGAACTAAGATGGATTTTTCTGCTATCGGTTTAAGCTGTTATATAGCCACTTAAACCGATAGCGGTTTTGGGATATTTACTGTCAATTTGGTAATATCAGTTTGCCATCGTTTGTTTGGATGACATCATTGCGATTCGGCGTTTGCGTTATCGATTTTAAATTTTTACTGGTTACTTGTGGAGCATAACCACTTTTGCCACCGCGCGCTTTGGCTCGCACTACTTGACTTACCGGTAGTGTGGCGTTGGTGGTTAAATTGGCCCATAACCATTCAATGGCATCTTCGCCATAATAATCAATTGGTAGTAAAGTGTTGTCAAATGGTGGTCTGCCGTCTAAGTAACTAGCATTTTCAACTTCAATGTATCGTAGTTGCGATTGTTTTCCTTCAACTAAACTATTTAAAGCAACATAAGCACGCGATGTATAGTTGGGTAACTGTTTAACATTATTGCGTCCATGTACAATAAAAGTTTTTATACCATTTAAGTTGCCCGATGCCATAACTTGTTTTATGCCTTGCTTAACGCGCGGATCTTGTGATTTTTTATAAACACAAATTGCGCCTTTAGTGCCATAATCAACCATATTTTTGGTTTGCGAACTAGAATAAAATTCACGTCTTGGCGTGTTGAGATCTTCGTTTTCAACCAGATCCAAAACCGTTGCATCTCGGCTATTCCAAAGCGGCAAATGTCCGTTTGCCATGCCCCATATTTGTTCAAACGAAATTTCTTCTAATGGCGCGACTTTTCCACTGTAATATATTGGATTTTGCTGAGTACTAGCGACCGAAAAATCACACATGTTTTCGGTGACATCGTATTTGCCATAAGCACTAATATATTGGTAAGGTAGACCAATGGATTCCGTGTAGTAAAAATAGGGTAGTTGGATGTCCATATCGGGTGTCCAACCATTTTGGTGTAGTTTTTCTAGGGCTTCTTCGGGCGTACCTGTCGTGAGTAGTTTTGCCTTTTTTAGGGCATTACAGCGTTGTTGTGAGTAAAGAAAATAACTGGCATAAGGCACGTAAGCATTGTCTTTATAAGGTTTTATTGCGGGAATTGCACACGGTATATATAGTGCGCCATAAGCACTGTAATTGGCAATGGATTTTGTTTCTAGTTTTTGTTTGTTGCTGTTACCTATTTTGAGGGTAACTCGGGATTTATCAATATTCGGCTGAATTTGTGGATTAACTGCTACAATGCCGTCTATCATATTTTGGTCATCCAATTCGCCTGCTTTTAATGCTGCACCGCCACCATCACTCGCTCCATAGACTAAAACAAGGGTATTGTCTTTATTAAATATAACCTGTTTATTGGGCGAAAACATACTATTAAGTTCATAAAAGGCAAACTCAAGAGATTTTAGAACATGTTCGCCCCAGCGTGCTTCGGCATTGATTTTTGAGTGCAGTTGTTTTATGGCATAGCGATGGGGATATTTTTGAATATATTTTTCTTTATTCTTTATCGAAGGATGAAATAAGATATTACCGCTATCCACTTCGCCCCATACAGTAAAACCAAGCTTGCGTTTGATATCATAAATGCCATTGCCTAATCCTTTGTCGTTATAGACCACTGCGCAGTTGTGCCTAAGTCCCCATAATCCACGAATTTGTACATCTTTGGCATTGAGTACTCCGTCTGAATCAATGGCAGGAACGGCAACAATGCAAGGTTTGTTTTTGTCAAAATCAATCGGAATTTGTAGCAGCATGCCCACGCCGTCTTGCCTTTGTACCGCTAATATTTCAGTACCTGCAATTTTGCCGTCAAACAAAGGAGTTAATTCTTGCTTTCTAAAACCGAATAGTGTTCCCTCGCCAATTTTGGTGTCAATATAACGATTTAATTTGGCTTGTCGTCGTTCTTGAAAGTGTGGTTTGCTCGGAACTTCGACTTCAGGAGTAATAATGGTGGTTGATAACGGCGTAAAGCCCAGTCCAGCGGTAACAAGATCGTTGCTATCGCCATCATAATAAGCCAATGTACTGCGAACTAACCACTTAGGTTTATGGATTGTGTTGTCAATTTGGACTGGGGTATCACTGTTAGTGTCAATCTTGGTATTGGTTGTAGCTGTAGCTGCAACTGTTTTGTTGTCGGTTTTTATGCTGGTATCTGTGTTTGTCCCAGATGTGGTCGCTTTTGTCTTTTTAACTGGTTCGATTGATTCTGTCGTGTTGGCCTGTGTTACTGATGGTAGGGTAACACCAGCAAGAAGTATCAATGAGGCTAACATTTTTATCTGTTTCATTTGGAATTCCATTACAATCATATTTATCAGATTTAATTGTTATATCTTGCAAAAAATGAGTCGTTTCTCAGTAATTTAATACGTCCATTATGATGGTTTTAGTTTTTAATGCGCGATTATACACTATATTTTTGTTATTCGTTATTAGGTAGATTTAAATTGCAAATTGCCCAAAAGGCAGCGATGATTTTTTCAGATAACCGTCTCTTTTGTACGCAAATACCTACATCAAACGGTTCCATTAAGTTGGTAGACCATTCGGTTATGCGTTCTCTTACTCGCTCTGGGCTGTTATCCATTACAACTTTTGGCAATAAAGCGACGCCACATCCTAAAGCAACCATTGATACAATGGCTTCGTGCCCCGCAACTGTTGCATAAATTTTGGGATTGGTGATTTTTTTTTGCTTAAACCATAAATCGATACGGTGGCGACTTGGCCCGTGTTCTGGCAGTATAAACGGAATATTATGCCAATCGGGTTGTTTTTGATGTAATTTGTCGCTAAATGTGCTGTTAAGTTTGGGGATCAGCAAGACCATTTCAATTTCACCAAATTTTAAAAACTCAATGCCAGTTGGGAGTTGTTTAGGTTTGCCAGCAATGGCTAAATCGGCTGCATTGGCTTGTATCTTTTCAACTGCGTCGGCGGCATCACCGGTTGAAAGCTTGATTTCAACAAGTGGATAGTGGCTTCTAAATCGATCGAGTATTTCGGGCAAGTGGCTATATGCGGCCGTGACCGAACAAAAAAGCGTAAGTTCGCCGACAAGCTGTTGGTTGGATTGATCTAAATCATATTTTAGCTGTTGGTGCATGTTTATTACTTGCTGAGCAAAGCGTTTGACTTTTTCGCCGACTTGAGTGATTTGTACTTGCCTGTTATCGCGAATAAATAGCGGATGACCAAAATGTTCTTCAAGCCGTTGGATCTGTCTTGATAAGGTTGAAGGACTAACATGCATGGCATGTGCGGTGATACCAAAGTGACAGGTTTCGCATAAATGTAGGTACAATTTTAAATCACGAATGTTCATAGCTAGTTCCGGTTTTATACTAAAACGCATAGTTTCCTGAAACTTTTTGTCAAGAAGCAGTAAATTATGCATGACTTATTAGGCAAATATTATGCATAGTTCAACAAATAAGGCAAATGGGCTTGTGCATAACATCAATGGCAAAACAGACAGATACCTGCTAAAATAGATGATTATTTTTGTGTGGATTAAAACAGTTTTATGACAGAACAAGCTTATTTAGACGAAGTTAATGCACGTCGCACTTTTGCGATTATTTCTCACCCTGATGCCGGTAAAACCACCATTACCGAAAAGGTACTTTTATTTGGACACGCAATCCAAACAGCAGGTACAGTCAAAGGCCGTGGCGCTAATGCCCAGCATGCTAAATCAGACTGGATGGAAATGGAAAAACAACGTGGTATTTCAATTACCACCTCAGTTATGCAGTTTCCTTATAATGATTGTTTGGTTAATTTATTGGATACTCCCGGACACGAAGACTTTTCTGAAGATACTTACCGCACGCTAACTGCGGTTGATAGTTGTTTGATGGTGATTGATGCGGCAAAAGGGGTAGAGGATCGCACACGTAAATTAATGGAAGTCACGCGTTTGCGTAATACACCAATTTTAACCTTTATGAATAAGTTAGATCGTGATATTCGCGACCCGATGGAATTGCTTGATGAAGTCGAAAACGAGCTAAAAATAATGTGCGCGCCGATTACGTGGCCGATTGGTTGTGGCAAGTTATTTAAAGGTGTTTATCATTTAGCGAAAGATGAAACATATCTTTATCAATCTGGTCAAGGCCATACTATACAAGAGGTGCGAATTATTAAAGGGTTAACTAACCCTGATTTAGATTTAGCGGTCGGTGATGATTTAGCACAGCAACTGCGCGAAGAGCTTGAATTAGTGCAAGGGGCTTCCAATGAATTTGATCTAGATGCTTTCTTGTCGGGTGATTTAACGCCAGTCTTTTTTGGTACGGCATTGGGTAATTTTGGGGTTGATCATATGCTTGATGGCTTAACTGCTTGGGCACCAACTCCTCAACCTCGTCAAACCGATAAACGTGAAGTTGAATCATCAGAAGAAAAATTCAGTGGTTTTGTCTTTAAAATTCAAGCTAATATGGATCCTAAACATCGTGACCGCGTGGCATTTATGCGCATTGTATCAGGTAAATATGAAAAAGGTATGAAGTTACGTCATGTGCGTATTGCCAAAGATATTAATATTTCTGATGCCTTAACATTTATGGCCGGTGATCGTGAACATGTTGAAGAAGCCTATGCCGGCGATATTATTGGTTTACATAATCATGGTACGATTCAAATTGGTGATACCTTTACGCAAGGCGAAGATTTGAAATTTACTGGTATTCCTAACTTTGCACCAGAACTATTCCGTCGCATTCGTTTAAGAGATCCTCTCAAACAAAAACAATTATTAAAAGGACTTGTTCAACTATCAGAGGAAGGAGCGGTACAAGTATTCCGCCCATTAGCGAATAATGATTTAATTGTGGGCGCTGTTGGTGTGCTACAGTTTGATGTGGTCGTTGCGCGTTTAAAATCGGAATATAACGTTGAAGCCATTTATGAGCCTGTTAATGTGACAACTGCTCGTTGGGTTGAGTGTTCTGATGTGAAAAAATTAGAAGAGTTTAAGCGTAAATGCGAGCAGAACTTGGCTTTAGATGGAGGAGATAATCTTTCTTATATTGCACCAAGTATGGTTAATTTGAATTTGACCGAAGAACGATATCCTGATGTTGAATTTCGAAAAACTCGGGAACATTAATTGTATTTATCACATAATAGCGGAATTTATCATCATGCCTAGGTGTTTTGATAAATTCTCTTTCTTTTCTTTTTAAAACTTATTTTTTTACGATAAAGTCAAGCGAGTGAATATGATGGATTTGAAAAATAAAAGAGTAGTGAATTTAATAATTGGTAGTTTTATTGGACTATTAACTATGACTACTTCACCTATATCTTTTGCTATTGAAAATAAACTTGCAAGACCAGTTTTGTTAGAAAAAGTACAACAAAGCGATCGTGACAAGCGTCAATATGAAGTGATTGAGCTCTCAAATAAAATGCGAGTGCTGCTTGTGTCTGATCCTAATGCAGTTAAGTCACTCGGTTCATTGGCGTTGCCTGTTGGATCATTACAAGATCCGCAAGAACAGCAAGGATTGGCACATTATGCTGAACATATGGTGCTAATGGGATCAAAAAATTACCCAGAGCCTGCTAGCTTTTCTCAGTTTTTAAGCCTTCATGCAGGCAGTTATAATGCTAGCACTGCGGCACATCGAACCGCGTTTTATTTTGAGATTGAAAATAGTGCATTTGATAAAGCACTCGATTATTTAGCCGATGCGATTGCTGAACCTAATTTAGATCCTAATTTTGCCGATAAAGAACGCAATGCCGTTAATGCCGAAATGACTATGGCCAGATCTAATGATGGTTTTCGAATTGGGCAAGTTGATTCCGAAACAATTAATCAAAATCATCCAGCTTCGCAATTTTCAGGCGGTAATTTAGAAACGTTAAGCGATAAAGACGGTAGTAAGTTGCAAGATGCATTAGTTGGATTTCATCGTAATTATTATTCCTCCAATATTATGGTAGGCGTGATTTATAGTAATCAGTCAATCAATAAATTGGCAAAATTAGCTGAAAGCACTTTCGGAAAAATTCCTAATAAAAATATCAATGCGCCTAAGGTTGATAAACCAGCAATCACTGCTGATAGTTTAGGTAAGCAAATTGCCATGATACCAGCTCAACCCAAAAAGTTATTGTTGTTGCAATTTCCAATTGAAAATAACTTGTCTAAATTTGCAAACAAAAGTGATGAATATATTGCTTATCTAATTAGTAATCGTAGTCAAAATACGTTGGCTGATCAGCTACAAAAACAAGGATTGATTGAAGGTATTCAAGCTGGAAGCGATCCGATTCGCTATGGTAATAGTGGCATTTTTAGTATCAATGCGACTTTAACTGATGAGGGGCTTGCACAAAAAGATAAAGTTATTGGGGCTATTTTTAATTATTTACAGCTGATGCAAAAAGAGGGAATTTCTGACACTTATTATCAAGAAATGCAAAAAGTGTTAGCGTTAGGGTTCAAATATCAAGATGTTGAGCGTGATATGTCATATGTAGAATGGCTATCCGACCAGATGTTGTTATATCCCGTACAAAACGTATTAAATTCAGATTATGTTGCTACTTATTTTGATAAATTAGCCATTACGGCACGTTTAAAAAGTTTGACGGCAGATAATGCTAGAATTTGGGTGATTGCACCAAATCAAACTACCAATAAGACCGCTTATTTTGTTGATGCACCGTATAAAGTGGATAATATTACCCGCGATCAAAAATCGAATTGGGCAATGTTAGGCAAAAATTATGCGTTTAATCTGCCCGAATTAAATCCTTATATTCCTGATGATTTTTCAATTATGAAGCAAAACCGTGATCAAGCTCAACCAGCTGAGTTTAGTAAACGTGGTAATCATATCCATTTTGTTAGTCAGTATTTTAATAATGAACCTAAAGCTGCTATTGTTGCTTCGTTACGCAACAATCAAGCTTTTAGTGATGCTAAATCAGTGGTAACATTTGATTTGCTTGACTACATTGTTGGTCGTGATTTAGCTAAGTTACAGTTTCAAGCTGGCGTTGCTGGTATGTCATTGTCAACAAGTAGTGATAACGGATTGATGATCACAGCGAGTGGTTTTAATCAGCATTTATCCGAAATGGTTTTGGCAATTCTTGATAGTTACAGACAAGTTAATATTGATGAACAAAGTTTGGCTTTGGCTAAATCATGGTATTTGCAACAACTTGACGCTGCTGAGCATGCTAAAAGCTATTTATTAGCTATCAACCCAGTAAAAGCCTTATCGGTAATGCCACGTTATTTTGAACGAGGTGAAAAACGTAAAATTATAGACAATATCAGTATTGATAATATTTTAGCTTATCGGGATCAGTTGTTAACAAGTTCAGTACCTTATATGCTAAGCGTTGGTAATTTATCAAATGATCAATCATTAGATCTTTATCATGCCATTCAAAAAACGTTGGTTCGTAGTGCAGAGTTTACACCGATAGAAGATATCAAAATCAAAAATGCGTTAACAGCTAGGCTCACTCAGCGAGCTAAAACAACTGATAATGCTCTGATGATGAGTTATATCCCTGCTAATTATGACCAAATCACCGGACAAACATTAAGTTATCTACTGTCAAAAATTATTTCACCATGGTTCTATGACCAACTGCGCACTAATGAACAGCTTGGTTATGCTGTATTTTCTCAACCAGTGACCGTAGGTGAGTCATCAGGAATTGGATTTTTAATTCAAAGCAACCAATATGATCCAGCTTATTTGCTAAAACGTTATCAAGAGTTTTTCCCAATCATGCTAAACAAATTGCAAGCATTATCGAAAGACGATATTGAGCAATATAAAAAGGGTGTGCTTGATGAATTAAATATGCCACCACAAACATTGGATGAAGAGTTAGGGCGTTATATGGCAGATTATCGGTTATCTCGATTTGCTTTTGACTCTAGAGCTAAAAAAATAGCGCAGGTAAAAAAAATAACCAAGCAAGATTTGATTGATTTTTATACTCGAGCTGTAATGGAGTCAAAAGGTTTCGTTTTTGCTTCTCAAGCATTAGGTAATATCGCTGATTTATCAAAACGACCACAAGCAATAACCGAGTATACCGAGTTTGAAAACGCATCGGCTTTACAACAAATTTTGTTAAAATAATAGACTCAAATGTATATTAATCCGAACCATTTTGACAAAAATTGGCATTGTTATCACCTTGTGATACACTGCCAAAATCCCAATAGTTTGAGTGTATTATGATTACTGGATCGATTGATTATTGTGCTATAGGTCAGCGTTTACGAGCGTATCGGATTGCCGCTTCATTGAAGGCTGAAGATGTCGCAGAAAGTCTTAAAATTTCAAGAGCAGCAGTCTATCGGTTAGAAAAAGGTGAAATTGTTAAAATCGAAACTTTAGAGCGACTGGCATCTTTACTCGATACGTCTTTTGCAAGTCTGCTTGGCATTGATACCGAATATTATTCGAGTGGTGAAGGTTTTTTTGAGCGCATGCGTCAGTTAGAAGAGCAATCAACGCATATCTATTCTCACTTCGATCCATTTTCATTTTTATTAACTTCACCTGATTATCTTTCTCATTTAGCTCTGATGCTCAATGAATCAAGCGAGTCGATTGATCATCAAAAATATTCGGTCATTTTGTCAATTTTAAAAGAACGTAAAAAGCAGTTTCATCAATCAGTTCCAAAGGTGATTAATTTAATTAGTTTGCGTAATGTAGAGCGATTTTTGCATATTGGTTTAGTGGGAAATTTGACAATTTCACCAGGTAAGAAGTCAGAAAGGGTGTTATTAGCACGTAAAGAAGTTTATCATTTAATTGAGCTAATAGAACAACAATCTTTTGCCCCCACTATTGCTATTACCCAAGAAGCGATTCCATCAATTGCTTTTCAGATTTTTTATCAAGATGGAAATCCCATCTCATTAGCAATGAGCCCATTTCGATTAGGTGAGTTACCTAACGTGACTACTGGTATTGCGTCAATCACGTCATCTTATGATGCCATTAAACGGTATCGTCATTTATTTGATAAGTTATGGCAAAATAGTGCGAAAGATAAGCAAGCAATTGATTTATTAAAAACGACGTTAGAAAAATTTTAAAGAATATTAAAGAGAGTCATTATGTTATCCTTAACATTACAACCAATAAAAAAATTTAGTGGTACGATTAATTTGCCAGGTTCGAAAAGCGTTTCTAATCGTGCGTTATTACTATCAGCACTAAGTAAAGGTAATACTCGTTTAACTAATTTACTAGATAGTGATGATGTGCGTTATATGCTTGATGCACTTGCAGCATTAGGTGTTAAGTATCAGTTATCGCACGATCGCACCATTTGTGATGTTCAAGGTATAGGGGGAATGTTGCAATCTGACCATACATTAGAGCTTTTTTTAGGTAATGCTGGTACGGCAATGCGTCCTTTAGCTGCTGCATTATGTCTTGGTTCTAATAATATTGTGTTAACTGGCGAACCTCGTATGAAAGAACGTCCAATTGGTCATTTAGTTGATGCATTGCGTCAAGGTGGAGCTAATATTGATTATCTCGAAAATGAAGGTTATCCACCACTACATATTCAAGGTGGTTTTACCGGTGGTAACATCCAAGTTGATGGTTCAGTATCTAGCCAATTTTTAACAGCCTTGTTAATGGCTTCGCCACTGGCACAAAATGATACTGAAATTACTATCATTGGGGATTTGGTATCTAAACCTTATATTGATATTACTATCAATATGATGGCTATTTTTGGTGTATCGGTCACAAATCACAACTATCAAAAATTTACGGTTAAAGCAAATCAGTGTTATCAATCGCCGGATCATTATTTAGTTGAAGGCGACGCCTCATCGGCTTCTTATTTTTTAGCTGCTGCTGCAATTAAAGGTGGCACAGTTAGGGTAACAGGCATTGGTAAAAAAAGCTTACAAGGTGATACACAATTTGCCCATGTGCTTGAAAAAATGGGTGCTACAGTAACTTGGGCTGATGATTATATTGAATGTTCACACGGTGAATTACACGGTATTGATATGGATATGAATCATATTCCTGATGCAGCAATGACAATAGCAACAACTGCTTTATTTGCTAAAGGACCAACTACAATCCGTAATATTTATAATTGGCGAGTTAAAGAAACTGACCGTTTATATGCAATGGCAACTGAATTGCGTAAAGTAGGGGCAACGATCGATGAAGGCAAAGATTATATTACTATTTTGCCACCTGCAAAATTAACTCATGCCGAAATTGAAACTTATAACGATCACCGTATTGCTATGTGCTTTTCACTCGTGGCGCTTTCTGATACAGCTGTAACAATATTAGATCCTAAATGTACCATGAAAACTTTTCCTGATTATTTTGAACAATTTAAACGATTAAGCGAAAAATAAAATGAATAAACCTGTTCCCATTATTGCTGTGGATGGACCAAGTGGTGTTGGTAAGGGCACATTATGCCAAGCGTTAGCCAATCATTTTAAATGGCATCTTTTAGATTCTGGCGCTATTTATAGGGTGCTAGCACTTAGTGCGATTAAACAAGATGTTGCACTCGAAGATGAAAGTCAGCTTGTGCAATTAGCGCTTAATTTGCCGTTAACGTTTAATACTGATGGTTGTGAAGTTAAGGTGCTATTAAATCATGTTGATGTCACGAAAGACATCCGCACAGAACAGATAGGTGGCGCAGCATCAAAAGTGGCGGCTATTAATACGGTTAGAGCTGCTTTATTACAACGCCAACGTGACTTTAGACAAGCGCCGGGACTGATTGCCGATGGACGTGATATGGGCAGCGTGGTATTTAGCGATGCGCCTGTTAAGATTTTTCTTGACGCAAGTGCACACTCTCGTGCAGAAAGACGGATGAAACAGTTGCAAGATAAGCAAAATCATGTTAAATTCGCCCAAATTTTGCAGGAGATAACTGAGCGTGATTTGCGCGATCGTAATCGAACTGTTGCGCCACTAAAACCTGCAATTGATGCTCTAATAATTGATACCACATCACTGTCTATTCAAGATGTTTTTAATCAATCTATTAAGTATATAAACGAAAAACTTGCGTTGTAAGGTTACTTTCAGCGTTTATCAAGCTCCAATATAGGGATATTTGGAGTATTTTAAACAACCCCACAAGACATGATGTAATGTGGACGTTAATATTAATTTAAGTATATAAATATGACTGAATCTTTTGCTCAACTCTTTGAAGAGTCTTTAAATCAACTAGACACTCGTTCTGGTAATCTTATCCGTGGTACTGTTGTTGCTATCGACAAAGACGTTGTTTTAGTTGATGCTGGTTTAAAATCTGAATCAGCAATTCCAGTAGAGCAGTTTAAAAATGCCCAAGGCGAATTAGAAGTTCAAGTCGGCGACATTGTTGATGTTGTGCTTGACTCAATTGAAGATGGCTTTGGTGAAACAATCTTATCTCGTGAAAAAGCTAAACGTCATGAAGCGTGGCTAATTCTAGAAAAAGCAGTTGAAGATGCTGCAACAGTTTTAGGTGTTATCAATGGTAAAGTTAAAGGTGGCTTTACGGTTGATCTTAATGGCGTTCGTGCGTTCCTTCCTGGTTCGCTTGTAGATGTGCGTCCATTACGCGATACGTCTCATATTGAAAATAGAGAAATCGAATTAAAAGTAATTAAATTAGATCAAAAACGTAACAACGTTGTTGTATCACGTCGTGCGGTTATTGAATCAGAAAATAGCGCCGAAAGAGAACAACTTCTTGAAAATCTACAAGAAGGTTCTGAAGTTAAAGGTATTATCAAAAATCTTACTGATTACGGTGCGTTTGTTGATCTTGGTGGCGTTGATGGTTTACTTCATATCACTGATATGGCTTGGAAACGTGTTAAACACCCAAGTGAAGTGGTTGAAGTGGGTCAAGAATTACTTGTTAAAGTACTTAAATTTGATAAAGAACGTTCACGTGTTTCTCTTGGCTTAAAACAATTAGGCGAAGATCCATGGGTTTCAATTGCTAAGCGTTACCCAGAAGGTACTAAAGTAACAGGTAAAGTAACTAACTTAACTGATTACGGTTGTTTCGTTGAAATTGAAACGGGTGTTGAAGGCTTAGTTCACGTTTCTGAAATGGATTGGACAAACAAAAATATTCATCCTTCTAAAGTTGTTAGTCTTGGTGATGAAGTTGAAGTGGTTGTACTTGAAATTGACGAAGAGCGTCGTCGTATTTCTCTTGGTCTTAAACAATGCAAACCAAATCCATGGTTACAATTTGCTGAATCACACAATAAAGGTGATAAAGTTAGCGGTAAGATCAAATCAATCACTGATTTTGGTATCTTCATTGGTTTAGATGGTGGTATTGATGGTTTAGTTCATCTTTCAGACATCTCTTGGAATATGCCTGGCGAAGAAGCAGTTAAAGCTTATAAGAAAGGTGATGATATCGAAGCAGTTGTGTTACAAGTTGATGCTGAACGCGAACGTATCTCTCTAGGTATTAAACAATTAGAAGACGATCCATTTAGTAGCTTTGCTTCTAACTTCAAAAAAGGCACAATTGTTAAAGGAA
This sequence comes from Gilliamella sp. X-60, assembly GCF_057063585.1. NCBI lineage: Bacteria > Pseudomonadati > Pseudomonadota > Gammaproteobacteria > Orbales > Orbaceae > Gilliamella > Gilliamella sp. X-60. The sequence goes on from NZ_JBXSQJ010000016.1 coordinate 27,016, forward strand.
GTGTAACAGCAGTTGATGCTAAAGGTGCAACTGTTGAAATCGCTGAAGGTATTGAAGGCTACTTAAAAGCACAAGATATCGCTCGTGAACGTATTGAAGATGCAACAACGGCATTAAAAGTTGGTGATGAAGTTGAAGCTAAAATTGTCAATATCGATCGTAAAACTCGTGCAATTTCTTTATCAGTACGTGCAAAAGATGAAGCTGACGAAAAAGAAGCACTTGCTGCGGTAAATAGTACGGCAACTCAAGAAGAGACATCATTTACTAATGCAATGGCTGAAGCATTCAAAGCCGCTTCAAAAACTGAGTAAAAAATATTTATGTAAAGAGTAAAGAGGGCTTGCCCTCTTTTTCTTTTATGGTATAAACTGAATAAGTTACATGACACATAAATAAATTAGGAGTGACCATGAACAGATCAGATTTAGTAGAACGAATTGTTAACTGGCGCACACATCTCCCTGTGCAATTAGTTGATGATTCTGTTAGAGATATTATTGAGCAGATCGCTTTAGCCATGGAAAGTAACGATCGTGTAGAAATCCGAGGCTTTGGTAGTTTTAGTTTAAACTATCGTGCTCCACGTAAAGCAAGAAACCCAAGAACTGGTGGAAGTGTTGAAGTGAAACATAAATATATCCCTCACTTTAAACCAGGTAAAGAGTTGCGAGAAAGAGTAAATAAAGCTGCAAACGCATAATCTTTAAATTCTATGTTTAATTAAAAGCCTTTGAGTCGAATCACTGGCTTTTTTATTTTGAGCAAGCTAATTCATTGAGCAATGTCCTCTCATTTATTCAATCCAATCCGCCCATGAAAAATCCATCAACTCAATAACTATGTTGTATTTTTTAATTAGGAACATGACAAACAAATTTTAATTAATCTTATCTAAATTAATGATCAAATTGGAAGACTGATCGAAAAAATCAAACTCATTTATCTTGTTAGGCATATTAAGTGATAGGCTGGCTATTGGGTGAAAATAAATAGGGCGGGCACTAATGCGACAATTTTATTCTCTTGATTTATTGGCTATCATGTTTTCGCTAGGCTGCTTGCCATTATTGTTTTTGCCATATTTATTGTCTGATTGGCAGTGGTATGGTATTGCCGTGAACTTGATAATTTTGGTGCTGGTTGTTCCAGCTAAATTACACTCTATTTTGTCTATTTTTATTGTATTTGGTTTAGGTTTTTTATGGTCTACGGCATATTCTAAACAATATTTATCGAGTATTTCGCCTTATATTGATAAATCCCTTGTTGTTAAAGCCAAAATAGTAAATATAAATACACGACAAACAGCAACAGCAGTTGATCCTTATTATTTGTCATTTTCTGTTTTTTCCATTTCAGATGTTATGCTATCTAATAATATTCCTATTTCGGTTTATTGGGATAAGCCAGACATTCCCAAATCGGGACAAATTTGGCAATTAACACTAAAAACCAAAGTTGTACATAGCTATTTAAATGAAGGAGGATTTGATAGCCAGCGCTTTTCAATAGCAAACCGAAGTTTACTATCAGCTAAATTAGTTGATGCCAAACTATTAGATAGTAAATCTGATCTAAGACAATTTATTACTGATTCAGCACTACCTTACATTGATTTGTTTCGTTATCGAGGTATCTTGTATGCCCTTGCTTTTGGTGATCGTTCTCAATTAGATGACTCACATCGTATGGTGATGAAGCAAACAGGTGTTGCCCATTTAATGGCTATATCGGGTATGCATATTTTAGTGGTTTTCGGCCTGAGCTGTTTTATGGTTAAAGTGTTACTATTTTTTATTCCAAAGCGCTTTATCTATTTTTTTGTGCCGATTGTTATCGGGTGGTTATGCGCTCTCTTTTACGCATGGTTAACAGGTTTCAATCCTCCTACATTGCGAGCTATACTGGCTTTATCAATTTGGATTTATTTACGTTATACAAAACATCATATAAGTGCATGGCAAAAAGTTAATCGAATTATTGCGTTATTATTACTGTTTGATCCGTTGATGATTTTGTCTGAAAGTTTTTGGTTATCTTGCTATGCGGTAATTAGCTTAATTTTTTTGTTTGATTGGTTGCCGCTCCCTAAAGCAGTAAAGAACAAAAAGCGTTGGTATGTACTTAGGTTATTGCATTTACAGTTTGGGTTAACCTTGTTGTTACTTCCCATTCAATTTTTAGTTTTTCAAGGTGTTAGTTCGGTTTCAATTTTAACTAATTTGATTGCGATTCCTGTTATTTCGTTATTTACATTTCCTTCTGTTTTACTAGCGTTAATATTTAGTGTTATTAACTGTTTTTCCATCGCATTGTGGTTTTGGGTGATTGCTGATAAATCTTTGCAATGGTTATTTTTTAGTTTAAATCGGCTTAATTGGTTGTGGCTTAACATTCCTTCAGACTTTTATTGGTTAAGTCTTTTAGGCTGGTTAGGTGTAGTTATAATGCGCACTGGGCTTTGGCACCACTTTAGTATTACTTTGTTAGTCATTTGGGCGATATTAGTCACACCATTTTTTAAACAGCAACATTATCGTTGGCGGTTAGATATGTTAGATGTTGGCCATGGCTTGGCAATTGTTATTCATGATGGCAAGTCAGCTATTTTGTATGATACGGGAGCCAACTGGGAAAAAAGTTCAGCTATGGAAAGGGTCATTATTCCTTTTTTACAATGGCATAATTTGAATGTACAGGGCATTATTATTAGTCATCAACATAATGATCATGTTGGAGGTTTAAAATTACTTCAACAAATTTACCCTAAGGCATGGTTAATGAGTTCTTCTTCTAATTTAAATAATAACTATCCCTGTTTAGCTGATAATCGTATTAATTGGAACGGGCTGACATTTAATATATTGTGGCCTAATAAATTGGTTGAATATGCCCAAAATGAGGATTCTTGTGTAATACAAGTGACTGATGGGCACTTTTCTGTATTATTAACTGGAGATTTAGAGCGTAATCAGGAATATCAGTTAATTACAAAATATCGAGATCAGTTAGTATCCACCATCTTGCAAATTCCGCATCATGGTAGTAGTACTTCATCAAGTTATGCATTTTTAAACCATGTTAAACCAGTAAAATCATTGGCGTCAACATCTCGTTATAACCCTTGGAAACTGCCTTCCAATAAGGTAATAACGCGGTATCAAGATTTACGCTTGGATTATTATGTTACTGCTAGAACTGGTCAAATAAGTCTATTTTTTAATAAACACACTTGGAAGTTAAAAACCATGCGAGGCGAAATTAAACCTAGATGGTATCATGATTGGTTTGGTAGTTTACCAATTTATGAGTAAAATAGGCTATCGTTTGTTATAGGCAACCATTTTAATAATTGTTATGTCGACATTAAAAGATAAAACAATTTTACTGAATGTAATTAAGTGATGTTAAAGTTATGATTGAAAAACTGTGGTATGGTAAAAATCGATTATTTTGGTTGTTTATACCATTTTCTTTATTATATGGTTTGATTGCTTTTATTCGTCGCTCTTTGTATCGATTAGGTATTTTCAAATCTTGGCTCTCTCCTGTACCTATTATCGTTATTGGCAACTTATCCGTTGGTGGTAATGGCAAAACCCCCCTGGTTGTTGGTTTAATTGAATCATTAAAACAAAAAGGATTAAAAGTTGGCGTTGTTTCGCGGGGGTACGGTGGCAAGGCTGACAGCTATCCGCTTATTTTAGATAATACAACCACAACCGAACAAGCCGGTGACGAGCCGGTACTTATTTTTCAACGTACTAATGTACCTGTTGCTGTATCTCCTCATCGCCCTGAAGCTGTTCAAGCATTATTAAAGCAGTATGAGTTAGATGTTATTTTGACCGATGATGGTTTGCAACATTATGCATTAGCGCGTGACATTGAGGTCGTAGTGGTTGATGGAAAGCGCTTATTTGGTAATGGATGGTGGATGCCTGCAGGGCCAATGAGAGAACGAGAAAGTCGATTAAAATCAGTTGATTTGATTATCATAAATGGTGATAGTGTAAATCATTTAACCCAGCAGTACTCAGAAAAAACTTTCAAAATGCAATTAGCACCACGATATGCAGTAAATTTGCTTACAAAAGAACAAAAAGCATTATCTTCGCTGCAAAATATTTGTGCTATTGCGGGTATTAGTCACCCGCAACGTTTTTTTGATATGTTGATTAAAATGCAAGTGGATGTGGTTAAAACTGCTTCTTTTGCCGATCACCAAAAATTTACTTTATCGTTGTTAAACAATGTCGCAAGTAGTGAACAAACACTTTTAATGACTGAAAAAGACGCCGTTAAATGTAGGCAATTTGCCCAGAAAAATTGGTGGTATCTACCCATTGATGCGGTAATACCCGTAGAGGCGGTTGATCAGATCTGTTTGTTATTAGCCAAGACAAAATCTCAAAGAGAATAAAACATGAAAGAAATCTTATTAAGTGCACTTGCTTGTCCTAAGTGCCATGGGCAACTACAATATGATGCCAACAATCAGCAGTTAATTTGCCAAGCAGATAATCTAGTTTATGCAATCAAAGATAACATTCCTGTATTGCTAGAAAGTGAAGCAAAGCCACTTAATCAATCACAGCCTGTTTAAGAATAAGAGTTAAGGTATTAATTATGAATTTTTCAGTTATTATTCCTGCTAGGTATGCTTCAAGTCGTTTGCCAGCTAAACCGCTAGCGGATATTCATGGTAAACCTATGATTGTTCGAGTGATGGAGCAAGCAAAAAAATCGTCAGCCACTCGAGTGATTATTGCAACAGATCATCAGCGAGTTTTTGACGTAGTCAAGGAGTATGGCGGTGAAGTCATTCTTACTAGTGACAAGCATAATTCTGGTACTGAAAGGTTAGCAGAGGTCATTAATGCTTATCAGTTTGCTAATGATGAAATCATTGTCAATGTACAGGGGGATGAACCTTTAATTCCACCTGTTATTATTGATCAAGTGGCTGAAAACTTGGTGCAATATAAAACCGGAATGGCAACATTAGCGGTGCCAATTGCTTCTGTTGAAGAAGCATTTAATACCGGTGCAGTTAAAGTTGTGACCGACAAAGATGGATATGCGCTTTATTTTTCTCGTGCTACGATTCCTTGGGAACGGGATCGTTTTGCTAAATCGGTTGATCTATTAAAACAATCCAGTATTGGTGACTTTTATCTTCGCCATATTGGTATTTATGCTTATCGTGCTGGCTTCATTCGTCAATATATCAATTGGGCGCCATCTTCACTTGAGCAAATTGAGATGCTGGAACAACTTAGGGTACTTTGGTACGGTGAAAAAATTCATGTTGCAGTGGCAAAACAGCCACCTGCAATAGGGGTTGATACGCTAGAAGATTTAGAAAAAGTAAGAGCATTATTTAAGGGGTAAGCAATGGCAAACTTCACTGGTTTTACACAAGCAGGGCTTAATTTTTTGCAAGATGCTTGGATAAATAACAGCAAACCTTGGTTTGAACAACATCGCGCTATTTATGATAACGATTTAGTTAAACCCTTTAGGCTTTTGGTTGAGCAACTAGCACCAGAGATGCTTAAAATTGATAAATGGTTCGAAACTCGCCCCTCAATTGGTAAAACGATTTCACGTATTCATCGTGATACTCGTTTTTCAAATGATAAATCACTTTATCGTAGTCGCTTATGGTTGACCTTTAAACGACCCAATCGAGATTGGAAAGAAGCACCCGCTTACTTTTTTGAAATTAGCCCAAGTAGTTATCAATATGGACTTGGTTATTATTGTTCATCAAAACAAACGATGGATATTTTTCGAGAAGAAATTCGTAATGATACTAGGAAGTTTTTAGCGATGACGCATTGCGTTAAAAAACCATTTGAGCTTGTTGGTGAAAGTTATAAACGGCCATTAATCAAAGAGCAAGATGCAAAAATAGCAACATGGTATAACCGCAAAAATCTTGCTGTTATGGTAACAAGTGAGCATATTGAAGATGTGTTAAATAGCGATTTGCCCAACAAATTAATGGAAGGATTTAAACAATTAGTCCCGCTTTATGATTATTTAATGCGAGTGGAAATGATCAAAAATATACCAAAACTTTAATTTACTTTGAGTAGCAGTCATGTTTAATCTATCACTATTGCGTTTTAGAATTATATATTTAAATAATGTTTTGATATTAACCATTTGGAAAATTTAATATTAATTCTTTTACACCATTTATAATAAATTATGTTTCAACACAAACTAGCAAAAAACATGATTTTATAGGCGGTTTCAATCCCTCCTTTACTATAAAACGCATTATGTTTCCTATACTGGCATATAAAACCAAAAAAGAATACATAGTGGTAAAGGTATTAATATTGAAATGGATGTAAACAATTTAACAAAATTCACGAAACCAGCGAGTCCAAAAACGGATGGTAAAACAAAAAGCGTGATATGTACCTTAATTGTGATATGGCATAATCAGCAAATATTTGAAGATTCAAAAAATAGAAAAAATATTAACTACTACAATGTAGTTAAACTGTATAAAGCGATTTCAGCTAAAAAGCCTTATGCATTTTTAGAGGATTAGCTTAATTGTCAAGTGTAAACAGCCCAGCGTTTTCCTACAACATATTTTCGCAAGACGAGTTCTTTCAACAGTTGACTTAAAGTTCTTGCCGAAACGTTATATCTCTAATCACAGAAAATGTGCCCACAAGTTTGATATACCTAAACGTGATTTATGTTATCAATAACCTGTTCTTACTAGGCTATTAGTGATGGGTAATTTAAGTCGTTAGGCTCACTGTTAATAATGCGTAAGCCTTACTGGAAAATTATCCACATTCTCAACTAAGTCTACTATTGAAAATAAACGAGACAAGCATGTAATAGCAAAAACAGGGGTATTTGTTAGGTTATTTATCTTTTTTGACAACGCTAACAAGCTAGCCCCTCTTTAATGCTATTGCGTCAATATTCGCAGTTTGTTACTCAACATATTAAGTAAAGGATTAGTGCTTGTTAAGCACTTCTAAAAAAGGCATGACATTACCGTCTGGCATAAATACTCGATCATTACTTTTTTCTTTCTCAAGAATAGTTTGATCAATATTGTATCCTAATAGAATAGATAAAATATATTTATTCATCAGCCCACTTAAATAACCTGTTGATCCTCGAAACGATTCGATAAATTGGCAGTCATAGTGGTGATTAGTTGATGTAAACATAAATGGAATTAAAAACTGGTCAGGATTGTTTCCTATACCGTGCCCTACATTAACAATCTCACCATGATCCGAGGTATAAATCACAGTATAATTATCACTATATTTATTGATAACATCATACAAGGCCTTAATTGTACGATCGGTATGATGAATAGTCAGATCATATTCTTCGGCGTCAGGTAAAGCCTGCTTATCAACTTCATCATAATTTTCATAGGGTTTATGGCTACCACGCAAATGGACAAAAATAAATTTTTTCGGTGAATTATCGTTTTGTAGGGTTGCTTCTAATAGCTGACTCAAACTAATATCATATTTTTTGTCACTAAAGGAGACAACATCACTTTTACGTGCGATAAAACCAAATTTAGTATTAAATGAACCTTGAATTTCCTGCGCAATCGAAGCTAGCCAATAGGTTTTGTAATGATTAAACTTAGCCATTTCAATAATCGATTTATTATTAAATAAATTATCACTACTTTCGGGTACACTGAATGAAAGTGTCATTGGTATAGAATCCCTAGTAAAAGCTGCTGTAGAGTGGCTATTTTGGATAATACATCCTCCATTTTGACTAAAAATATTGGTCATAAAAGGAGTCGTTTGCTTATGATAACCATAGGCGCTATAACGGGTTACTAAAGAAGATTCGCCCATGATAAATACGATCAAGTCTTTATCGGATTTGTTAGGCGGTAAAAGAACAGCTTCATTAAATTTTTCAATTTCATGAATATTTGAATAGATATCTGTTGATGTATAACTAACCAGAAGATAGGATAAATTACCCAATGCAGCGGGATAAAACCTACGAACTATATCTGCACTATTTTTATAATGTCCTAGTTTAATTTCATTTTTTGTGATTGAGGCGGGAGCCATAGTACAAATAATTACTAAGATAAGTAGATAAACTGTTAAGGGGATTAGTGGTCTAAATTTAACAGAAACTACTTTTCTAAAGATAAATAAAATAAGAAAAGTCGCAATAAATGCGGGTCCTGTTATGATTAAAACTTGTTTAGACATTGACAATGCTTCATGAGAATTAGTCTCTACAACAGAGTCAAGCACGCCATCTGATATTATTTGTCCGTAATAGATGGAATAACTTATTTCGGACAAAAATAGAAACAGAAATAGTGTGCTAAGGGCAATAATAAAATAGTGACGGCTACAAAGACCGATATGCACAAGTACAATAAAACATAATGTTGTTGTTAAGATAATATACAGAAACAGTTCCTTAAACACGAACTTTTCATGCGCATAACCGGATTTTGTAAAATATACATAAGCTAAAATAGCACTAAGGATGATATAAACCAACAGTAAAATAAGAGAAGACCAATTTTTTTTAGCTCCAAATAATTTCATTATATTACCTTACCTTTATTATATTTTTGACATATTTTCAAATTAGAATAACCAATTGTTTTATTTAAATAGTTATATACTGAATCAGCCTTTATTTCAACTATTAAAGAACTTTATTATAAAACAATATAGCTATAATAAAATAAATATAGTTGGATGATATTTGGCAAACAATAGTTTATGTAAAATACATTATTAGCTTGAATTTTATTCAATTTGTTATTAGAATAAAAAAGGCTATTAAAATAAAAAACAATTCATTGATATAACAATTATAAACAATATGGTATGGAGAAAATGTGATGATATCTGCAGTGAATATTCTAGTTGGCTCTTTTCTTGCTAAATTTGTGCAAAATAAGCAAGGTGTATCAGCAATTGAATATGCGATTATATCGGCTGGAATTACAACAATGGTATTAACGATATTTAAAGGACAACAAGGTTTTTTGGTATATGATATGTTTAATAGTGTATTTTCGTCCTTAAAAGATAAATTAGCCGTAATTGCTAGTTGGTAATGACGGCCTTTATTATATAGTTTATTACACGAAATAGGTAGGAAGTTGCTAATTGTTGTTACTGGCAATATATAGATGATTACATCATAATGAAAAATATGGGCTATTGATTTAGCAAAAAGGTTTTGGTCAATAGCTAGACAATTTGTAACAGACTAGAAAAGCCAGATAACGGGAGTTTATTTCTTCGAATTAGTAAAAATGAACGCTATTAAACAATAAATTATGATCTCAATTTTCCAATTAAATTTGAAAAAACCATAGAAAATAAATGAAGGCGACAAGCTAAACGGCAAACAAGAGTGTATTTATTTTGATAATAATGAGGTCATATCAAGAAATACGAGAGCATCAAGTTATTAACGCATGTGATTTTTATCGCATAAACCAAATATTCAATAACTCCATCATTCCTCAAATAAGTGGACAAGCAGAAAGAGTAATTCACTCTTTAAATGGAAATGGAGCATATTCAGCAAATATCTATTGATTCAATAAACCGGAAACACCAAATTAAGTGGTGTTTTGGAAAAACGCCTTATGAGTTTTAGAGGATTATTTTAATCATAAAGTGTAAACAACATCGTGTTTTTCTAAAACATTAAAATGCTATGTATTCTACAGCTAAACCGAAAGCAAACTAATTTTGCCTTTATTTATACTGATATATTCACACAAATTTTTAGTTTAAATATCAATCTGAAATAAAGATATGTTTAGTAATCATTTTTTTTCACATTATTGATTATAATCAATTTTTAAATGGTGGTTAATTGAAATTTTTTGATGAATAATTAGCTATTTTAAATTTATATATGTATAATGTTTAAGCTTTCGATAAGAAGGTAAATCAATTAAATAAAAAATGTAAGAAATATTTAAGGAGAAAATTATGATGTATTTATCAGTAGTTCATGCTCAAGTAAGAAACGTCTTGGGCAAATTTGTTAAAAGTGAACAAGGTGTAACTGCGATCGAATATGCAATTGTTGCAGCTGGTGTTGCTGCTGTTGTATTAGCTATCTTTAAAGGTGATAGTGGTCCTGTCCATGATATGTTACAAAGTGTATTTAGTTCATTAAAAAATAAATTAACAAGCACAATAGGTGCAGCTATTAGTGGTACACCTGGTACTCCAAACCCATAAGTAATTATGGCGTTCAAGGGATATTTTACTTTTATAAGGACGGTTATTATCGGTAGATAATTAGAATATAATCGTCGTTTTAATAGTTAAAATCCCTTAGGGATCTATCTTGGTATAGATTATTGTCGTTATTCTTACAAGTAAAAGTTACTAGAACTGTTTATCGGTTTCTAGTAGCTTTTGTTAATTTACGATCAGTTATTAATGAAAAGCACTATGGTTAATGAACGATTTAAGTTTCCTGAAGAATGGAGTAAAGTTCGTGATTTAGTTTTTCAAGTCCTTGATTTGGAACTTATTGAGCAGTTAAAGAATGAACCAACTAAAATTCAACGTGAAGTGCAAAATGTGATTAGGGATATCGCTAATTCAGGTAACGCTTATATTTCAACTGATGAATCCAATGTATTGGCTGGTATGATTTGTGATGAAATCATTGGTTATGGTCCAATTGATTCATTAATGAAAGATGAAACTGTCAGCGATATTTTGGTTAATGGTCCTTATAGTATTTATGTTGAGCGGGGAGGAGTCCTTAGCAAAACGGATAAATTTTTTATTAGCGAACGCCAGCTACTTGATATTGCAAGACGCTTAGTTAACAAAGTAGGCAAAAATATCGATGAGTCGCACCCGTTAGTTGATTCTCGGATGCCGGATGGTAGCCGGCTTAATGTTGTTATTCCACCAATTGCTATTGATGGCACCTCGATGTCAATTCGTAAATTCGGTGCTGGTCGTCGCACATTCCATGATTTAATCAACTATGGTTCTTTAAACGAAGACATGGCTAACTTTTTAGTCATTGCGGCGCGTTGTCGGATGAACATTATTATTTCCGGTGGAACGGGTTCGGGTAAAACCACAATGCTAAATGCATTATCTGGATTTATTGGTGAGCATGAACGTACTGTTACGCTTGAAGATGCTGCCGAATTAAGACTACAACAAGACCATGTGGTTAGAATGGAAACAAAAGTAGGCGGAGAAGATGGTCGCGGAAGAATAACTATGCAAAATCTATTAGTTAACGCACTACGGATGAGGCCAGACCGAATTATTTTAGGGGAGTGTCGTGGTGAAGAGGCATATGAAATGCTTCAAGCCATGAATACTGGACACAATGGCTCAATGTCTACACTACACGCCAACACGGCTAAAGATGCATTATCTCGCCTAGAAAGCATGATTATTATGGCTCAGCCTGAATTGCCGATGGTTGCAATTAGGCACTATATTGCTTCTTCGGTTAATTTTATCATTCAGGTTTCTCGCCTTCCAGATGGGCAACGTAAAGTAATGAGTATTACTGAAATTATGGGTTTAGAGTCTGAAAATATTGTTACTCATGATGTGTTTAAATTTAAAATTCATGATGATAGAAACGAACAAGGTAAGATTCAAGGTGAATTTGTCTGTAATGGGCTGGTTAAACGCTCTGCACTTTATGAAAGCGCTCAATATTATGAAATGTCAGACGTATTAGAAAAGCTAATGTTAAACGCAGTAGGGCTCAAAGTATGATTTTCATCCTTTCAGTTGTACTTATTCTCGTCTCTATTATAAATATGTGGGTATTGCGTCGTCGTAGAATACGATTGCAAATTTTTCATAATGTCGAAGTGAAGAATACATCATTATCTAGTTTGGTTGAAAACCAACTATCCCGACAGAAACAATCTTTTTGGGATAGAATCAGCTTTGATTTTAAAGTAATGATTAGCTCCTATCACAATCTGCTTATAATGGGGCAATCGAAAACTCGGTTGCTTATTTATATTTTAGCAGGTACGGTTGCGGGCATCATATTGAATGAAAAGTACCTCCATTATGATAGCTATATTGTAATTCCAATTAGTGCTGTTGCCACAGTTGTTCTAAATGTTGTTATTAAAAAGCGGAAGTTGAAAAAAGAATTTTACGAAACATTCCCCGAAGCAATAAATGTTATTTCAGGTGTTGTATCATCGGGTGGTGCAATAACAACAAGTTTTAAAACATGTGGAGATTCAATTAGTGGTATTGTAGGTAAAACAATGAGAGAAGTGGATAGCCGAATAGAAATCGGTGATAACATTGAGGGAGTTTTAATAAACTCTTATCAACGACTCCCTTTTCCAGAATATTATTTTTTTATTTTAACGGTAATGGTTAATCTTGATAGTGGGGGAGAATTAAAGGAAGTCTTGAGTCGATTAGCTAAAATGCTAGCCAGCAATCGAATTTTAACTAAAACCAGAGATGGTAAAACAGCGGAATTAAGAATGACGATGACAATATTAGGGTGTATGCCTTTTGCTTTTATCTTTATACTTAAATTAGTTTCACAGGCAAATTATGATTATTTGGTTAATACAACAGTTGGTCACTATATTTTGTATTATGTTGTTGGTAGCGTGGTTATTGGTCTTATCATTATCAAGGGGATGATTAGCAAGATCATTTAAATTATGATTAGTTTACTAAATATAATAATCCCAATTATTTTAATCTATATCGGCAGTAGAGAGTTGATAAACTCCTATTTACTGTATCAAAGAAAGGAAAAACTCAGTTTACTTTTAAATAGCGAGAATAAAGAAAAGAAAATAACTAAAAAACATATTAACCAAAAGAATGTTGCTTTTGAAAAAATTGCGGCAAAAAATAGTGTAAGTTTAAGTTTTTTGCGTCGCTTTCAAGAACAAAATAGTTGGAAGATTTACGCTGTTGTTATTGGATTTTCATTTTTTTATCTTGTAAATCAAATCTTTTCATTGGTTATAATTGATTCAAATATCTTATTGATTGTTTTAGTTTTTATTATTATTGTGGTCATTATTGTGCCCGATAGGCTGTTAAAAATACAAACAGCTAAAAAAATCAGAAGAATTTCACGAGACTTACCACTGATCATTGATATGATGGCAATTATGGTTAAATCAGGCATGACAGTTGAAAATGGTTTTAGGTACTTAAGCACGAGAGTGAAACCAATTAATAGAGACGTGGCAGCTATCTTAGAAAGGGCTTGTTTAATGATGGATGTTAATGGTATCGAACTCTCAATTGATTTGATTCAGCGAGAAGTACCTTGCAAAGAAATCAGAATGTTTTGTGTTACGTTAAAGAGAAGTATTAGTTATGGAAACTCAATTTATGAGGCATTATTAGAATTATCTTCTGAAATTAGAGAGATACAAAAATTAACAATAGAAGAAAAAATTGCTGCTATTGCAGCCAAAATGACATTACCGATGATGGGATTTTTCTTAGCGCCTGTTCTTGTGATTATTACAGGACCTATTGTCATGAATATTATATCAACATTAAGTAATAGATAGGGATGTAGAGATAATGAACTATTTTTCAATATACTGTAAACCAAGAAGGTTAATAAAACCAAAATTTATTGTGGTATGTTCAATGTTGTTTGTTGCTGTTGGATGTCAAAACAGTACCGTCAGATACGATTTGAATGAGCAACAAAAGATTTATATTCATGAAACAACAAAAAATTACGGCGGCTTAATTGAGCTTTATAAACAACGCTTACAACGTTCTGATATCGAGGATACAAGATATAAACTTGCTCAAGTTTATTACCTTTCTAATGATTTTGAAGCAGCAAAAAGAACATTAACCCCTGTTTTAAATAAAAGTAAGAATGATAATCTTTTTGCTTTGTATGCTCATGTTGAATCTAAAATGGGGAATAATGACACAGCATTAGAATATTTAGATAAAGCAATTGCAATCAATCGTAAAAATGGTGAAGCATATAATATAAAAGGTATCGTTTTGCTGAAAAAGAAACAATATGATGCTGCACGTTATTCATTCAGCCTAGCTAGAGAAAACTTTTATGATGAAAACAAAGTCACAAATAACCTAGCAATGCTATCAATTTTGAATAAAGACTATAATGAAGCTTATAAGCACCTAAATATTTTATATACAAAAGGATATCGTGATCAAACTATTCTTCACAACTTGCTTTACACGTTGGTGAAATTAAATAAAATGCAATTAGCTAAAACATTCTGTTTAAGGCATCGATTATCTAATGATCCAGAAATCCTGATTCAAGAATTAAAACAGATAGAACCAGTTGATGCGATTAAATTTAATGAGATTACACCAGCACAAAGTGATAATCAAAAGCGCTATACGACTGAAAAAATAGCCTCACAGCAAGTATCCAAAAAAGATACCGCAGTTAAACCTAAAAAAGAAACTAATTCACAAACTACCGCTAAGTCAGAAATTAGTGCTAAATTATCAAATGTAGCCAAATTAGAAACAGAAACTGATCAGAAAATTGCTCCTCGACAAGCCGCTGTAACTAATTCTGGCAGGGATACTAATCCATCTACATCTAAACAAAATAATCAAGTCAATCAGGCGATGGCTTCGTCGACTATTTTAGCTGTTCGATCAGGCGAACACGGTAAATTCAGCAGAATCACTTTCGAAACAGTTAATCAATTAGGCAAAAAGCAATACTTAATTGAAAAAATCTCGCCAACGGAATTTAAATTATCATTTTATGATGTAACGCTTCCTACTGCAGGAATAAATTATATTATTAATCGAATTTCCCGTAGTGATCGAGATTTTGCCAATGTAACCGGAACTTTTACTGCTGAAAAAACATTAATTCTACAAATAAAAACTAAACAGAACTCAATAGTGAAGGATTTTGATGCAGGTCTTAATTCTAACGGTAAAGCCCACTGTTTTGCATTTGATTTTTATTTAGAGAATAAATAAATGCAAAAAAAATAACAATAAATATAAAATCATATGGAGTTTGTATGAAAGAGAAAAAAATAATTGTTCTGTATATATTAATGCTAGTTGTGGGACTGGCATTGTTGTTTACAAAGTCATCACCTACACCTGTTGCTGAGCCACCGGTTCAGCCGCAAGTTGAAGTTAAAGAAGAACCTAAAATAGAAGTACCAAAAAAAGAAATTATAACAGTGGCTGTTGCAAAGAATGATATTAGTAAAAAGACAATCTTGACTAAAGATTATTACTATTTTAAATCAATTGAGGTCGATATTGAGTCTAATGAAAAATCCAAATATGTGACCAATGCGAAAGCAATTGATGCTTATGTTGCTAAAAACAATATTGCAAAAGATACTCTTATAGAAAATAGCTTTGTTGCTTCACCTAATTCAGAAGATTATAGGCTACTGGCGCTAAAAGAAGGGAATTATATGTTTCCATTCAAATTAGCACAGATTGATTCTTATTTGGTGAAAAATCTAAAGAGTGGAGATCTCGTTGATCTTTATATATTTTATAGTGATGATGAATCAACGAAGTTTAATAATAAAGATTATAAAGCGGATAGACTCGTTTCGCCTAGTGATGATTTTGTTAAAAATCGGATAAAACCTATCATTGTAGGTAAAAAAATTCTCTATATTAATGCAGATGATGGAGTTGATTTTAAATTTCAAAAACAAGAAGCAGGTCAAATTCAATTAGAGCTTTCAAATCAAGAAATTAAATTATTAAGAACATTGATGACAAATTCTTCGATTATGATGTATCCGAGTACTTATAAAAGAAATGTTGATGATGGATTACGTTTGTTAAGTGATAAAGAAAAAAGCTGGCCATTAACTGATAAAGCTATTTTTTCAAAGAAAAAACAGATTAATTTGCTAAAAGGTAACTAAGAATGCTAATAAAAGTTAAATCAATTATGAATACAATTAAACAGCTAGTTTGCTTATTATCTATTGGCTTTTCTTCTTTGACTTTTGCTAATATCCATAATTTACAGATTGGGCAAACCAAAACAATTGTTTTGCCTGAAAATGTTGGTACTGTTTTCATTAGTCAAGATAGTGTAGCAAATTATGAAGTTGTTGATGGTAAATCATTAATTATATATGGTAAGTCGAATGGTAGAACTAGCTTGCTGGTTTATGATGATGCAAATAACATTATTATTAATGATACTATTAATGTTGATCCGCTTTTATCTCAAATTACGCATAGATTGGCACAAAATTTTCCAAATAGTAGCGTAACGATAGATCGTTATGATAATGGTGATCCAAGTGGGCGGTTTGTTTATGTACTAAATGGCACTACACCAGATACGACGACAAAAGGTAAAATTATGGCGGTTGTGGGTTCACTTGTTGGGCAAAGTGGAGAACGAATACGCAGTACAGCAACAGGCGAGTCAGGAAATCGGGAACTTACCTTCCAAGACTACTATGTTTATAACAATATTATTGATAATATCAGAGTAATTGAAGAGTATCAGGTCAATGTAAAATTAACTTTTGTTGAGGTCAGCAAAAAATTTACCGATTCATTGGGTATTGAGTGGCAAAGTTTAACCTTGGATAGTATGCTAAATGGTGGATCTGAGATGAACAATATTGGTGAGTTTACCCTATTAGGCCTAAAAAAGGGGTTTAATATTCATAATATCACCACAATGATTCGTGCAATAAAAAATGACCGTTTAGCCAAGATTTTAGCGCAACCTAACCTATCTGTACTGTCTGGTGAAAATGCGTCATTTTTAGTTGGTGGCGAGATTCCCATAGTAACTAAGAATAAAGATGGTGATGCTAATGTTACTTATAAAGAGTATGGTATTAAATTAAATATTAGTACCAAAGTAAATAATGATAAACGGATTAGATTATTTATTAATAATGAAGTGAGTTCAGTTTCAGGAGCGTATGCTTTTAATAACTATAATATTCCCACTTTATCCACTCGAAAAACCAGTTCAACCATAGACCTATCTGATGGAGACAGCTTTGTTATTGCGGGATTAATTAATGAACAAGATTCTGAAACATTATCTCGTATTCCTTTTGTTAGTGAGATTCCAATTTTAGGAGCATTGGCTCGTAGCTCAACGACAGGCCGTGAAAAGACTGAAATGGTCGTATTTGCAACCGTTAATTTGGTTACATCTAATAATAGTTTTGATAGTGTAGAGTTACCAATTTTAGAACGAACTGATGTAATTAATAGTTTCTTTAATATTAAAAATAACATGGATAAACAACGACGCAAAACAGTACCAATATCTAACGAGAGTGAAAAATTTATTAATGACATGGGTTTTATTGAATAAAAGGTTAGTGGGATTCTTATGCAATTATTTGGTAATAAAAAAGATAAAGATATATCAAAAGAACTTTCACAAGAATTTGTGGTTGGGCGTATTTCTGGTTTTCACGTTGCTATTTTAAGCAAAAGAAGTGAATTGATTGAAAATATTCGTTCTATACTTTTTCTCTACAATGTATTAAGTATGGAGATCATCTCGTTAGACTTATCTGAATTAAAAGAGGAGCCACGTTGGAACAAGTACGATGCAATTATTCTAGATATCCAAGATGAAGATGATGCTGAGTTATTATCAGAAAATGTTAATCGTTGTATTCCAATTAAAACATCAACCATACTCGTTGGTAGCCATGATTCAATCCAATTTTCTGAATTATTACTAAGAAAAGGAATACATTTCTTATTAGAAGAAGGTCAATTGGAGAAAATCCCTTCTATTTTACATTCAAAGAGTTTGACACCACAAGGTTCAAGCCAAAGGGTTGGTAGCATTATTACATTTTTAGGTTGTAAAGGCGGAATTGGCACATCATCATTAGCGGTTCATACACTAAAACATATCAGTTTGTTAACTAATTATCCTCTTCTCTATGTTCAAGGTGCAACAACTAGCCCTAATGCTGATTTTTTATTTGAAATGCCTATTCCCCAAGATGGTTCAATAGTTGATGTTGAATTTTCTTTACAAGTAAAAGTTGAATCTAGCGATAAGATTTGGAAATATGATGATTTGAATTCTGGACAATTCAACATTACTGTTATTGATCAAAATATGGGATTATCATCTTCATTTAAGCATTTTGATGAGATGATTACACTTTCAAATATCGTTTTTATCGTAACAAATCGGGATCCTTTCTCTATTAAAGTGGCTAAAAAAATGCTAGATGAAATTTCTCGAGCAACCACACAAAATTCAGATTTATTAAATAAGCGCTTTTTGGTTTGTTTAAATGATAATCTTCCTTATGATAAAAAAAATGCTTTACGAGATAATGATATTGAAGAGTTTTTAGGTCGAAGTATTGATTTTACACGTAAATTTATCCCAAGGATGGATAAATTTAAAAAAGCACATAATAACAGTGAAATCAAAGAAATAGCTTCAGCTATTATTGGTAATAAAAAAATCAAAAAAAGTAAATCAAAAACATCTTTTTCAATATTTAAGAAAAAGAAAGATTAACCCTTTATATAATAATAGAGTAGGGCAAAAATTATGTTGAAATATTGGAAATTGTTGTTTCGTCAAAAGAGAGCAAGTGTTTCAATAGAAGCTGCAATCGTTGTTCCTTATTTGGGTGTTCTGTTTTTGTTTGTACTTGAATTTAGTCGAATTATGGCTATTGGTTCGTCTTTGGATTTAATGGTTACAGAGATAACAAAAAAAACTTCACTTTATGAATACAATGATTATGACGAAGTGGTCAACCATTTCGCTTTACTTGAAGTACCGATGTGGCCCTATTTGACTAATGGAGAAGAATTAGATATAACACTAACTTATTGTGAAACAATAGAAGAAGCAATAGAGAATAAGTGTCAAGACGCTCTCAGCGATAATACTCACATATTAGTATTTGATTTGGAGTATCATTATTACGCCATTTTTTCCGAACTATTTAGTCGTATAATTGACTCTTCTTTGAAAAAGAAAACAATTGTGTACCGTGAGTTTTATCCAATTGAACATAGAGAAACGGATTAAAAAATGAAATTTTCTGGTAATTTTTTGCACAATAAAAACGGCATACTTTCCATAGAGTTTGCAGCGTGTCTCGGTTTGTTTTCGGTTATAGTATTCATTATCTATGATGTATATAGTACCATCATGCTACAAAATAGATTGGAGCGAGCGAATTATGCAGTAGCATCAATTTTTCGCGAAAGATCATCTTTGTTTCCTGCTATAAATGGTTCTGATTTTTCATTATGCGGTAATTCTAACCCCTGCTTTCAATCCTATGAGCTGTTTGATAATACTCAAGCGAAAAAACTCAGTCAAATAGCGAGTTCATTACTAAATGGACGTGATGTTGCTTTAAAAATAGATGGTTTATTTATTTTTCAAGATGTTGCTCACCCTGCGAGCTTGGAAAGGGCTGAGCTTGTCGCGTTAAGCGCTGAATCTTGCCCTTCTGGTAACTGCAATAATGGAATAAGAAACTATTTTACCTCGTTACCCAGCATCAATAATCGTTCAAATTCACTCTATAACTATTCAAAACTTACTCCGTATGTTCCAAGAATTGCCGACCCTACAAGTGGGTTAGCAGGACGTTGGATTCCCTTATATCGCGTTAGTATATGTATTGTTAACGAAGAGAGCCTTTATTTAAAATGGCTCAACTCAAACAGGCAATCCACGGATACTTTACCAAATTTATGTAGTAACATTGTAGTGTTGTCTCGCTGTAATGATATTTTGAACGTTGATGAGACTGCTTGCCCAATTTATCATCGCTAATCAACATGCTTTTTAGAGGATTATACATGAGCAATAATAAGTATAACCAAATGAATGATAATAAATCTTTTTTTAAGTGTACTTCAGGAGCTGTTGCTGTAAGCTTTGCGATTATGCTTCCTACTCTATTTATTTGTATGTTAGTTTCAATAAATTATGCCGAAACAATGCGTAATCGTGCTCGGCTCTCTGAAGCAACAAACGAAGCCTCGTTAGCCATTATAGCTTTAGACAATAAAAATGTTGGTAATGAAGCAATTGAACAAAATCGTAAAATGGCATTGAACTATATTAATTATTTTACCGATCAAAAAATTAGTGACAATTTATCAAAAGAAAGTGGTGCTACTATCAATATAGAATATAGCGAAAGATCAGGAGTATATAGTGTTGTTTATGCACAAGAATCTAATTCCCTAACTAGTAGTGATAAAAATAATAAAAAAGATGATGTGTTAAATCTATCTATACCGATTGAAGGTAATACGGAAAGTTACGGTAATACAAAAAAATTTCAGCGTTTTGATGCATATGATATCGCATTTGTCGCCGATTTTTCAGGTTCAGTAACGTGCAAATATCAATCGGTAGACAACCCAAATTGTAACAGTTACTCCGAAGCTATAGACGCTGGTCAGCAACGTCTCGAATATATGAATAATGCAATAATTGGCATTATTAAGAGGTTTAATGGAGATTCAACTAAGTTTGCATTGGTTCCTTATGACATTGGCGTACCTGTTAAGCAAAATACAGCAAACCCTGCTGATGGAGAGAGCTATGGTTGTTCGGTTATGTACAAAATGAAGCCACCTTATGGCAAAGACAAAATTGATTATAATTTTTGGGCCAATAAAAATATTGCATATGGAAAATGGAGTAGCTTAAAAACAAATGGGGCGATTACTATAGATAAAGATAATGAAGGTAAAGATGATTATTCATCCTATGACTATTTCAATAAATTCAAGAACACCGTTTATTATTATTTAGACTATTTTAATTATCGTTATTATTCACAAATAATTGGACCTGCAAAAGGACTTTATAGTGATGGAGCTTTAGTGAGTGGAGGATTGTGTCGAAGTCGATCTCCTAGTGAACAGATTAATATGGGAAATGCAAAATTTGCTTGTGGTGAAAATAATCCTGATTACCCATTAAGCAGTCGAAATAAAAACATTGTTAAAGAACAATATGGTAAGGTAGTTCAACTGTATAACTATATGTTTTCGGGAAATTTTAATGATGTGCATTATTCATTTGCTAATACTAAAACAGTTGATGTAGACGGTACAATTAATGAATTATTTGAGGGAATGGATGGGAAAACGATAACATTTAATCGACCGATTTCGCCAGCGAGTAGTGATTTTTCACCATTTTTGGGAATGTGCCAATCCCCTTTATATAATAATGGTATTATGAGTGAAAGAGTGATTAATATGAATTCTAATGTCCAAAGGTATCAAGAAGCCTCAAGGCATATCGGGACATTTAAATTATCCCCTTATTTAGTTCCTTTTAGTTCCGATAAAGATCACAATAGAAAATTACTCAGGTATATGGAGCATGGAAATTGGCAACCAGGAGGAGGAACAGATACAATGACTGCACTGTTACGGACTGTTCCCATAATGGCAAGTAGTACCGCTGATAATAAATTGATAATTATTATTACTGATGGCAAAGATGATACTGGGGCCGATATTCTTAGAGATCAATTTTTGGATAAAGGTATTTGCCAAGCAATAACTAGCGGGTTAACTTCGTCAGACAATAGAGACAAAGGTCTTATTGCGAGGGTGGCTAAAACGGCGGCGATCCACTATATAATGCTCAATCCAGAGGCAAATAATTTGTCAACAGATGCTCAATATGAAGCAATATACGGCAAATGGTTCACTAAGTGTATGAATGGTAATGTACAATATTTACATGAGGCTCAAGATTATCAGACATTACTTGATACAATGACAAAAATTATTCAGACAGAGACGGGAAATTTTGTTATCAAAGATGAGTCTAGGACTTTAGATTAAGGCTATCATTCGTGAATAGCGGTTCTATGCTGTTGTATAACAATAAAATCAGGAATACGGATTATTAAACTTGAGAGGTTTAGGGAGGGGCTGTACTATTTACAGTTCTTTGGTAGGAATACTTTTACCGCTTTTTTAGATGCATTAGATTAAGTTTATGGTATGGGAGAAGTAATCATTTAGAGTCAGCGTAAAAAAGATAGTGATATTCGACTTTATTTCCAATATTCAGGATGTATTGCCAGTACTAAAGATAAAAAATTGCTAATATGGGATATTATTGATGGTGCTTTTAGAAATATCTTGTACGTAACGTAGCAACATTTAGAAACTACGAAAGTAATTTTGTTAAGCTTGATGGCGATAAAGAGTATCAATTTTATTGGTATGATGAATGACAAGTCTTTGGTATGGTGGTGGATGTAAATTTAACTAAATGATTGGAATAAGAAATTGGAAACCTGCGATTGGAATGCATTTTTTTGTAGATGCAATGAAAAATTTTATAGTAAAGATCACGTTCAGAGGCAAGGAAAATAATGATTAGTCATGGATTAATTAATGATATTATTTTGTTACTAATTTGGGGATGCTTGTTGGTTTCTTGTTATACTGATTTAACACGCCGCACGATTTCAAATTATATTGTTGGCATAATATTCATCCTTACTATTTTGAATTTTATTTTTGGAGATGGTCAACTAAACTATAGTGCATCGGGCATATTTTTAATCTGTGGTTTTTTTATGTTTTATTGTCGATTTGTTGGTGCAGGGGATATAAAATTAATTACTGTACTTTTAATCTCTATTCCATCAGGCAGCAGCGTTCTGTCTTTTTTGATGATAATCACACTCTTTGGGCTACCGCTGGCAATCATCGCAATTATATATAAGCATCTAAAAAAACCAGAAGGTGGCGTTACCTTACCTTATGGGATAGCAATTAGTGCGAGCTATTTTTTAATTTCATCAATCACACTATTTAAGGTCATTTTTTAATAATTAATTTGCCATTGCCATTTTTAATATAAGTGGACTTCGCATAAACATTAATGTTTCCCAGCCAACAGCAGGAAGTTGGGAAACTGTCTCTCCTTATCTAATCATCAATTATATTTACTACTTAAACAGTAATTGCAACACGCATAAATGTGAATTTACAAAAGATAAATAACAGCCTGACTAAAATGTTAATTTTATATGCCAATATGATTTTTTAATTTTAAAAAAGGTGATTATTTTAGATTTTAATACTTTATACTGAGTGCAAAACTAACTTAGAAAATGACAAGAGTCTTAGTCGTTTTTAAAATCAACTAATCTCATATTATTGAGTGTGTAACAAATTGTGGCACATTTCAATTTCTAGTTCCATTATATTAAGACATTAGATAGTAATTGTGTTACGCATTATTTTTACCCCGCCTTATTTTAAATACCAGTCAGACAATTGGATAGATAGTGGAAACCATTGACCGATTTTCTTTGTCTGAGAGGATCAGTGTTATCATGTCTAGATTGTAAGTTAAGTAAACATATTATAAAAATATCATTAAAAATTATTAAAAATATCTTTATGGGTAACTCTATTTTTGTTTTATGTAAAACATAAAACAAATTTATGAAAAAAAACTTACCTTATATTTAAATTGGTATAAGATGAATTTCTTTAGTTTTTTATATTGAAATGTAGGGTTATCTGAAACTTCTTTACAAAAATTATTATTTTTAGTAATGTTAATTAAAGATATTTACCCTATTTAAGGGTATTTTTGCACATTAATTGAGTGCAAGTTAAAAATTGAGTTATCTCCTTTATCATTAATAAGTTCGTTATTCTTTGTTGATGAATCATTATAATTATTTTTTATTAGTTTTTTACTTTAAAAACAGTAATTATATTTATCCCTATTTATCAAAATTTGTTAGAGCTATGGCATAGTCATTGTCTGTAAATACTATTTGGTATAACTATAGTCATAATTCTAGAAATAAGTTTAGAGGAAACATGCATATGGAAAATAATAGCGGTAGTACCGTTGCTTTTGTTAAAAATCGGCGTGCCTCATTAATCAGTGCTATTTTTTTAATGGCGACTTCGGCAATTGGTCCGGGCTTTATTACCCAAACAGCCACTTTTACCGTCACCCTTGGTACTGCTTTTGGCTTTGGTATTTTAGCCTCTATTATTATTGATTTTGTTGTTCAGCAAAATATTTGGCGAATTGTTGCGTTAACCAAAATGAATTCTTCAGATATTGCTAATGCGACGATTCCATTTAGTGGCTATATACTTGCAGTGCTGATTATATTTGGTGGATTGGTGTTTAATATTGGTAATATAGCCGGCGCTGGTTTAGGTTTAAACGCACTTGTTGGGCTTGATCCTAAATGGGGTGGGGCAATTAGTGCGCTCTTAGCGGTTTATATATTTTCATCCCGTAAAGCCAGTCATTTTATTGATCGTTTAATGATTGGTTTTGGTTTGCTCATGATTATTTTGACCTTGTTTGTGGTATTTGCTTCTCAACCACCTGTTGGGCAAGCTTTAAAGGAAACGGTTTTTCCAAGCAGTGTTGATTTTGCCTCTATTACGACTATTGTTGGGGGAACGGTTGGGGGGTATATTTCTTATGCTGGTGCTCACCGTTTACTTGATAAAGGTATGGTTGGTGCTCAGCATATCGATTATGTTTCGGGCGCGGCAACCAAAGGAATAATGGTTGTGGGTTTGATGCGTTACATCTTATTTTTAGCCATTTTAGGTGTGGTTGCAAGTGGTGTAACAATTGACATTTCAAGCTATGCTGCCAATCCCGCATCACAAGCCTTTCAGGCCGCTTTAGGTGAATTGGGGTTACGTATTTTTGGTTTGATTTTATGGGCGGCTGCGATAACTAGTATTATTGGCGCAGCTTATACTTCGATGACTTTTATTACCCCTTTTAAACGGGCAATTACAGAAAAGCAACGCCAGTTTGCCACTATTGTTTTTATTGCTGTTTCGCTAGCTATTTATTTAATCATGGGAACCGCACCTGTATCATTATTAGTTTTTGCGGGCGGTTTTAATGGTTTAGTTTTACCGCTTGGTTTAACTATTTTTGTCTATATTGGTTGGCGACGTGCTGATCTTATGTCTGGATATCATTATCCAAGATGGCTATTGCTGTCAGGTGTAGTTGTGTGTGCAATTACTTGGTATATGGGCATAATGTCGGTTGCTACTATTTTTAACTATTTAAAATAGAGGACAATATGACAATCACTAAATGTATTGATTTAAACAGTGACCTTGGCGAGAGTTTTGGTCAATGGCAGATGGGAAATGATGAGGCAATGCTAAAAGTTGTTAGCAGTGCCAATATTGCTTGCGGATTCCATGCAGGATCGCCAGCGGGTATTTTAAAGACATTAAAAGCGGCTAAAGCTAATCATGTCGAAGTCGGTGCTCATGTCGGTTATCCTGATTTAGTTGGTTTCGGTCGTCGTAATATGGATATAGCCGCCGATGAATTAACCGCAGATGTGATTTATCAAATTGGTGCACTCAAAGGGTTAGCCGCTTCAATTGGTGCTAAGGTGAGTTATGTTAAACCTCATGGAGCCTTATATAACACAATTGCGCATGATAAGCGTCAGGCAATGGCTGTGATTGATGCACTTTGTTCGATTGATTCAACACTGATTTTAGTTGCGCTTGCG
The DNA here is from genome assembly GCF_057063585.1 of Gilliamella sp. X-60. Classification (NCBI taxonomy): domain Bacteria; kingdom Pseudomonadati; phylum Pseudomonadota; class Gammaproteobacteria; order Orbales; family Orbaceae; genus Gilliamella; species Gilliamella sp. X-60. Next base: position 52,598 of record NZ_JBXSQJ010000016.1, read on the forward strand.
GGCTCAAAACTCATTGAGTGGGCTAAAGAAAACGGCTTACGTGTGGTTGCCGAGGCTTTTGCTGATAGGGCATATCATGCCGATGGTACGTTAGTGTCTCGTAAAGAAGCCGGCGCTGTGTTGCACGATCCCGATCTAGTTGCAGACCGTATGCTACAGTTAGTGAGTGATGGTGGTGTGACTTCTATAGATGGGCAGTTTGTCGGTATTGAAGCGGGATCAATTTGTGTTCACGGCGATAGCGCTGGTGCCTTAGCAATGGCGCAAAAAGTTCGTGAAAAATTACAACAAAATGGCATTAATATTGTTTCGTTTGCTAAGGTAAATAATCATTAGATTAGTTAAGTTTTGGAAACTTAGTTAAGTTAACGAAAAAATAGAACTATGATTAGATACGAATTTGTTAAGCCGGCAATAAATTTAGTCTCTGATATGACACAACGCTATAAAATAGTTATAGTTAGGGATTGGATATTTACTATATATAGAGGTGCTTAATGCGATTTTTACCCGTTAATGTTGATGCGTTTATTGTTGAATTAACAACTCTTGAGCAAACGATGGCGCTTACCAATGCACTGCAAAGTGTATTTATGCATTGGCATATAGAAGAGATAATCCCCGCAGCGCGCACTATATTGATTCGTTATAACCCCATTGCGACTAATGCTAATACGCTTGTTAAGCATATCGCTAAATTGGATATTTCAGCAAGTGTTATGCAATCTGGTGAATTGGTGACAATACCTGTTCATTATAATGGCGAGGACTTAGCCCAAGTGGCTGAATATCTAGGTATAACTGTTGCTGAAGCCATTGCAAGACACACCAATAATGAATATCAAGTGGCTTTTTGTGGCTTTGCGCCTGGCTTTGCTTATATGGTGTCTAAAAATGCTCAGCTTAATGTACCGCGTCGTCCATCACCACGAGTTCGTATTCCAGCTGGTTCAGTTGCTTTAGCAGGTGAGTTTAGTAGTATTTATCCTCAAGCTAGTCCCGGCGGTTGGCAACTTATTGGTATAACCGATACCGCTGTATGGGATTTAAATCGCGATCAACCTGCATTATTGAAACCCGGTAGCCGAGTTAATTTTGTTGATGCTAGCAAATCCACTAAGAAGTATCATTTGCCTACCACTAAAAAAGGCGATAGCAACAGCAATCAACAACAGGATATCAAAATATTAGCAACAGGATTACAAACACTTCTACAAGACGCAGGGCGCATTGGTCAGGCGGCATTAGGTATCTCTGAATCTGGAGCGATGGATAAGGGAGCATTACATAGCGGTAACCGCATTGTGGGCAATCCAATAAATGAAGCCGTATTAGAAATTACGCAAGGTGGTTTTAAAGCGCAGGTAAACTGTGGTATGTTGGTTGCTGTTACAGGGGCTGAGTGTGATATACACATTACAACATCAGATGGCGAAAAGTATAATGAGGCCATGTATCAACCGATTCAATTGGAAAAAGGCGATATTATTAGTTTGGGAAGCGTAAAATGTGGTGTGCGTAGTTATTTCGCTGTGCGTGGTGGTTTTCAAGTATCACCTGTTTTAACCAGTTGCTCTTTCGATACACTTGCTCAAGTCGGACCATCGCCACTTAAAATCGGTCAAACGCTAGCTATTAAAAAAATTCAAACCTTAAATGCGGTGTCGTTAACCGAAACACCAATGATACGCTATCCTACTTGTAATGATATTATTGTACTCGATATTGTGCTTGGACCGCGTACTGATTGGTTTACAAAGCAAGCGGTAGAATTACTTTCTTCTCAACTATGGCAGGTGACACCTGCATCTAATCGCATTGGTTTACGTTTGTCTGGTGACATGCCTTTAAGCCGTGACAAAGAGCAAGAATTACCCAGTGAAGGCACCTGCATTGGAGCAATACAAATTCCAGCAAATGGGCAGCCAGTACTATTTTTGAATGATCACCCTTTAACAGGGGGCTATCCTGTTATCGGGGCTGTGTGTACATACCATTTAGATTTGGCCGGTCAAATTCCAGTCAATGCCAAAATAAAATTTAATCCTATAGGGATGTTTAAAGAAATTGAAGGGAGTGATATTGATCATGTCTGAAAATAATCAAAAAATAACTCACAAAGTATTGATCGCTAACCGAGGCGAGATTGCCGTACGTATTATACGTGCTTGTCGTGATATGGGTTTTTTGTCTATTGTAATTTATGCCGATGCGGATATTGATGCACTTCATGTACAAATGGCAGATGAAGCTTATGGATTATCAGGCAACTTACCGAGTGAAACTTATCTCGATATTGATAAAATCATTGCTATAGCCAAAAAATCAGGCGCTACAATGGTGCACCCAGGTTATGGGTTTTTATCAGAACGTGTTGAATTTGCTAAAGCAGTGCAAAATGCTGGTTTAATATGGATTGGACCAAATCCAGAAACGATCGAAATATTAGGCGATAAAGTCAGAGCCAGACAACTTGCATTGCAAGTTGGCGCGCCTTTAGTGGCTGGAACTAAACAACCAGTGCAAGATGTTAAAGAGGTCGTTGAATTTGCGCACGCTCATGGTTTACCGATAGCGATTAAAGCGGCATTCGGTGGCGGCGGTCGGGGATTAAAGGTGGCTTGGCAAATGAAAGAAGTTGAAGAACTTTATCATTCCGCTGTACGCGAAGCGACTACTGCCTTTGGTCGTGGTGAATGTTTTTTAGAACAATTTTTACATAATCCTCGGCATATTGAAGCACAAATCATTGCAGATACATTAGGTCATGTTGTTGTGGTTGGAACTCGTGACTGTTCACTGCAACGTCGTAACCAAAAATTAATTGAAGAATCACCAGCACCGTTTTTAAACGAACAATTAGAGCAACAAATTATTCAAGCTTCGATTGATATTTGTGCTAAAGCAAATTATGTCGGCGTGGGTACAGTTGAATTTTTGCTTAGTCAGGATGGCAAGTTATCTTTCCTTGAAGTAAACACAAGATTGCAAGTTGAACACCCAGTTACAGAAGAAACAACGGGTGTCGATCTTGTTATCGAGCAACTGCGCATTGCCCAAGGTTTACCGCTTAGCATTAACCAAACGCCTAAACCACGAGGTCACGCCATTGAGTTTCGTATTAATGCTGAGGATGTAGCTAATGGCTTTTTACCCGTAGCTGGTACAATTACGCAGTTTGATGCACCATCGGGGCCGGGAGTACGTTTAGATAGTGGGGTGGTAACGGGTTCAACGATCCCTGCAATGTTTGATTCACTCATAGCAAAACTGATTATTGTTGGAAATAATCGTGAACAGGCCATTGCAAGGGCTCGTCGTGCTTTAGCTGAGTTTTCGATTGAGGGGGTGGCAAGTGTATTACCATTTGCACGTGCGGTTATTGAACATCCTGATTTTTGTGATGATTTTAAAATGCATACGCGTTGGATCGAAACTGAATTGACTGCAACAATAACGCCGGCCAAAAGGCAAATACCACAAGAAGAAGCAACGCTGACTCACACATTTATCGAGATTGACGGTAAACGTTGTAAACTGGGTTTTCCTGCACAACTCTTTGCTGGGTTATCCTTGCAAACGGAAGCTAATTTAGATACATCTTCAAGCGTGAAAGAAGAAATCTCTGAATTGATTGTCCAGTCACCTGTGTCGGGTAGTCTTTTTAAATGGGTGATGAATGATAATCAAAGCGTAAACGCAGGCGATGTTATTGCTATTATGGAAGCCATGAAAATGGAAGTTCAAGTTATTGCACATCGAAACGGCGTTTTAAAACAGACAATCAAAGAAGGCAATTATGTTAACGCGGGCTCACCTGTTGCAGAAATCATTTAGATAGCTTTGATAAAACAAGAATATTTTTCATCAAAATAGTAAAAAAACATCAAATATAGACAATATATTTTGCTTATTTTATACTCATGAGCATGATATTTTGTCTATTTTTAATGTGTTAGGATGATTTATATTGAAGTTTTCTCAGCAATCAAAACTCACTAACGACGTATTAGCCTTAGCGTTATCGCCAGCCTTAACACCAGATGGAATTATTGACAACCCTCAATTTTTTGCTGGTTATGCTCTTTACCCACAGATTCTTGCTAGATCTTTACTGGTTCTAGCTGATATTACTGCGACCCGATATTTTAAACCGGTGCCGGTGACTTTGCGTGATCCTGTTTTATCTGCGCAAGGGAATCAATTAAGAGCAGAAGTTTTTTCTGCCTGTAACAGTGTTTATGCCCGTTTAGATTTGCTACAACAAGGATTTGATGGAAAAATATCACGAGGCACAACCAATGTAGATATTGGTATTAGCTTAAGGCAAGCGCTAACTCAGGTTAATAATAAAGATAAACTTTATCTCAATATTGGCAATCAAGGTTTGGCAACGCACCATATCCAAAAACAAGATAGAGATGTGATTGGTATAAAAGCCATTATTGAGCGCCCTGTTGCAATGCCAGATAGGTGGATTCGAGCACTTGGTAATGTAGCTGAAATTCATACCAAAATGGTCGCTGTTTTTACGATAACGGGAATACAAGCACAAACGTTTATTGCGGGATTGCCAACCGTGACTAGTAAACAACAATCAAGCTGGCTAGTGCCATCCAATACCGGTATTAAATTGATGGCTCAAGGCGATATCAATAGTGTGTATATTTCGGGGCTACACCGGTTAAGCGCACTTAAGCGATTAATGACCAATATTAAACGTTTAACTTTTTATCGGTTAGCAAGTGGCGAACAAGGATCCTGCATGGTAGAAGTCGAACTCGACGGTGCAAGGCTTACTTTGAGCTTAACTGCACAGCCATGGCAAGGTTATTCTGGCGAAGGCGCCTTACTTGAGTTGCTTGCACCAAAACAGCAATTACAAAATGCTCAACTTATTCAATCTATTTTACAATTTGATTCACTAATTGATCTGACTCAGCTAGCGATAAAAACAGGGTTAGATACTCAGCACATTAATAGTTCGCTGGCGTATCTAGCTGTTTCAGGTAAATTGGGTTTTGATGTACACCAAAATGGCTATTTTCATCGTCAATTGCCTGAAGATCCTAATCATCGACTTATCAAAGATAATCCGCGTTTAAAATCGGCCTATAAATTGCTTGAATGTATTGATCGGGTTGATGAAAACACATGGATGGTTCACTCGAATAACGAAGACTATCGTGTCCGTTTTGTTAGGCAGAATAGTAAAATGATATCACAATGTACTTGCTCATGGTATCTGAATCATCAACTCAAAAAAGGACCGTGTAAACATATTTTAGCAGTGCAAATTAAGGAAAATATTTATGAATGCTAACTTAGTGAAAGCCGAAGCGATTTTTACTTCTTTGAATTGGAACAATGTCACAGCTGACAATATTTTACAACAACCGCTAGGTAGCAAAGAGCAGCAAAAGATTGCACTTTTAGGATTAAAAAGTGGCAAATGGGGTGACTATGTCAAAGTTGGTAACGCTTTTCAATGGCAAGATTATGTTAAGTGTAATAAAGCATATTTAGCTTTGTACGCCATTCGGATTGGGGTATCAGTGAGCCGAGCGTTAAAACTTGCTCATTATACTTATTCATCTTTGTTATTGCCGGTTATTATTGAACGTGGTGAGAATTATGCACAAAATTTTGTGCAACAAGCGTCTGCGCCTACAGATCTTGCTGTTCAGTTGGTAGATCGTTTAAATTTGATTATTCCTGAAAATCAAAATTATATCGCCGATTGGACGTTGTATGCGGCGGTTGCTATGCGTGGTTGTGATGTTGTAAAGCATTTTTCAGTTGCTATTCATGATGCTGATATTGTCGACCCTTTTTACGATAAAATCCCTCCAAATATAGCTCAATGTCAGCGTCGATTTATCGAACATATTCAAATTGCTATTGCGTTAAATACACCTGCTACAGGGTCTTTTAGTGAAGTGTTTCGCTTGGGGGTAACATTAGGTTGGCTTGACCGAGAGCAAGCAAAAGAGTTAATTTTTTTAGCCTTAGATATCGCTATTCGTCCTATAGATCGTAAAGTATGGTTAGATACACTTTATGATTTAGGTGTTACCGATGCTGAATTGTGTCAGCGAGTACCTGTTTTAATTCCATTACTAGCCATGGGTGAATCAGCAATCATTAATCGATTAGCACCCGTTTTAATCCCCTTTGTTGATGATGAGTTATTAGTTGAAGTGATGACGGCATGCTTATCATCTAAAATAAAATCGGTCAAAAAATTAGTGTTAAAGATTGCTCTAAATCGCAAAAAGCCCAAAAATGCTGATTTGTTTATGCCTTTGTTAAACCTATTACTTGACCAAACTGATGAGTCAATTGTGGCTTTAACTAGCAAACTAATTACAAAGTGGCATCTTGATAATCATACCATACAATCTAATTCCTCCGAATTACAACAACTTTGGCAACCAACACCGCCACTTTGGCAATTACCACCTTTTGAATTAGAGCCTATTTCCCCTGATGTATTAACTGAGTTAGCCTCTGAATTAGTAAAAAGAAACATATCTGGTCATGATAGTGTGACGGAAAGATTTTTAGCTGTAGCCAATATTATTGCTTATCACGATCCTCAAGCTGCAAAAGCGAGTTTAGCTGGTATAAAATTGCGGGTTGACCGGCTTCTTGGCTTTCTATTTTATTGGCGTAAAGGCGAAGAGATTCCGTATCATAAATACTTGTCTGATTTATTGACAGCACGCGATTATATTGTTTGTAAAAACTTAGGCAAAATACCTTGTTTACTGTCGACACCAAGCATGAGTGATCTTTCAATAACAGTGGATGATCTTAGTCAACGATTAGCGATTTATCAACAGTTGAAAATTGATGCATTAGAGGCGGATCTGTTTTTAGCCTTGACTCGTCTTGATGTTTCGACACAAACATCATCAACGATAGAAAAACTCAAGAAGTTAAATGTTGCAGTCGTTTTGCAATCAGGACAAAAAATGCCAATTGATGCTGGCTCTTTAGTATTACAGTATCTGGACGATCCAGTAATCGAACCTAAATTAGCGTTAAATACTTATATTGAAGACGTACTGTCCCTGCCACAATCATTAAATTATTTTCCTAAACGTATTGGAAATAACGGATTTACAAAAATTCTTGCTATTTTTCCGTTATGGAACGATAGTGCAATACCGTCAGATATTGATTGGGCAACAGATTACCATCAAGGTTTTGAGTTCCAGCAAATTGTTAACAGACGTTCTCCTTTTGATGCACGTTCTGCAATGACATTGTTAGCTATGCAACGCGCTAATTCGCCTTATGTGGCTAGCAATATGGCTCAAGCCGTGAATGATGCATGGCAAAGAGGTTTGCTTATTCCTGGTGTGGCAGATGTTTTGTTACTGGAGCGGTTTAGTCAGGTTCCTTGTCGTATAGCTAGTTTGGTATCAGTATTAACCGATATTGCAAAACAAGGCATTCTTTCGGTGGTTTGGCCTATTTTGGATCAATTAATCATCGCATCATGTAAAGCGCCGAGACTGTTATCTGGCACGCTTGAAACTGTTGATGCGATAGCTGAGTTTTTACCAGAAGTTCAATATGCTGTCGATCAAGGCATAGCCGATGCCAATCAATTGCAATTATTTGGCATCAGAATGTTAGCCAGTAAAGAGGGGAGTGCTAATGCGATTAAGAAAGCAAAAGCCATAGTTGAAAAACTACCTAAAATCGCCCCTTTAAAACAAGACGTATCGATGCGAGCTCCTGATGATTTTGAACAAGTATGGTCAAAACCGCAAAAGGCTAAAGTTGTGCCTGAAGATAATGTTTCAATTACTATTAGTAAGCCTGTAATAGATCAATCATCACGCTTTTCTAAAGCATTGGCTAAATCACTAATGTTTACTTTAAAACTCCCCAATGTGTCTAACCAAGTTTTCCACATAGTAAAAAATGATTGGTATTATGATTTAGAATACGAATTCCAATGCGAAGCTTACCCAGCATTATCAAAAGATCAACAAGTTATACCTAATTTTCAATCAAGAGTTTGGTTACATTGGTGTATTAACAAACAGTTACTTGTTGTTGAAAAAACACGTAATTGGCAAGAAAATAACGATGGACCATTATCAAGTAAATATAATTTGATTTTTTTAAACACAGATAATCTGATTTTTTCAAAATCGTTAGTGACAGTGATTATCGGATTGTTGGCTCAAGACAGTGATACTTATAAAGCAAATTTTATTTTTGAAAAAAATGTTAAAAAAGGAATCATTGATGCAGATACCATGCGTAAAGCTATTATGTTGTTTCTCGATTATCCTGATTTAAGCCCCGCTAAATTAATTCGATTACTAGAAAAAAGACCAAGTTTATTGCCAATATTTTGTCCAGTATTAATTGAATGCATTAAGTTTGTTGGAAATCTAGTAAAACAAGGTGAAAAAATACCTGTTTGGATCAATCGGATTTTAGATATGTCATTAACCTATGCCCCTTATTTGAAAGAGGCAACTAGGCGCGGTTATCTAACTGAACTTGATTCTCAATGGCAAGGATTAGCGGATATTGCCCAAGCAAAAGCAAAATCAGTGGCAGTAAACAAAGCAAAACAATTACTTGAATTACTTAAGTAAGATGGTTATTTTTTGAAAATTGATTAGAACACCTAAAATATGTCTAATATAAAAGCAATGAATAATTAAATTTAATCATTATGTAAAGTGATATATAAAAAAACATTATGATGATGATTATTTTCTATAAACATAATGTTGAATTATGTTATTGTTTTGCCTTTATTTTAATAAACAAGGAATATTATGACTCATTCTTCTCATCCGTTGGTTCGTTTTTACTTAAAAGTAGGGTTGATACCGCAGATTTTATTGGGCTTAATATTTGGTATTATTCTCGCCGCAGTATCGAAAGATACCGCATTAGGAATGTCTCTTATAGGTGGACTATTTATTAATGCCTTAAAATCGGTAGCTCCTATACTTGTGCTCATTTTAGTGATTGCATCAATATCCAACCATCAGCATGGTAAACAGGCGAATATGAGATCGTTAATTACCCTTTATCTTGTTGGAATGATGTTAGCTGCACTATTAGCAACCATTGCTAGTTTTTTATTCCCATCGCAAATTTCATTTGGTGACACACTAAATAACCTTGAGCTTTCTCCGCCTAATGGCATTACCGAGGTGTTAAAAACGTTATTAGGCAAAATGATCGACAATCCTGTCAATGCGCTGATAAATGCAAATTATATTGGTCTTATTGTATGGGGAGTTGGTATTGGTTTAGCACTAAGGCACGCTAGTGAAAGCACTAAAACAATGATGAATGATCTGTCTTATGCTATCTCATTTATTGTCAGAATTATTATCCGATTTGCGCCTTTAGGAGTTTTTGGACTTATCGCTTCAACATTAGCCGAAACAGGTTTTGATGAGCTGAAAAAATATGCTCATTTATTAATTGTATTAGTTTCTTGCATGGTGATTGTTGCATTGGTTATCAATCCATTACTTGCTTATCTAGTTATGCGAAAAAATCCATATCCACTTGTATTCACTACTTTAAAAGAAAGTGCGATTCCTGCTTTTTTTACACGTAGCTCAGCAGCAAATATTCCTGTCAATATGGAAATTTGTAAAAAATATAACATGGATGAAGATACCTATACCGTTGCTGTGCCATTAGGCGCAGCAATTAATATGTCGGGAGCGGCTGTTACTATAACGGTGTTAACTTTAGCCACAGTTAATTCAATGCCGGCTAGTGCTGGTATACATGTTGATATCTATTCTGCGGTATTACTTTGTATTGTAACTTCAGTATGTGCTTGTGGGGCATCGGGAATTGCGGGGGGATCTTTACTGCTTATTCCTGTCGCGTGTAGTATGTTTGGTATTCCTAACGAAATTTCAGCTAAAGTGATTGGCATTGGGATCGCTATCGGTGTGATTCAAGATTCGGTTGAAACTGCGTTAAATTCGTCAAGTGATGTTGTGTTTATTGGTGCAGTTTCATCGGCAGCGCAAAATAAAAAATGAATATCAACGCAGATTAAATATTGAACTCTATTTACATTCAGCTACATAACCAACTACATAATGATATGCAGATGGTTATTTAACCAAAATTCATGCATTGCAAACGGTGTAATATTTACACCGTTGTTATTTATACCACTATTTATTGTCATTGATAATGACTAAAATGTTAGCAATGAAACGATGTTTATCTATTTTTAATTGATTACTTGATTATAGCCGCTAATTACACTTTTAAGTTCGCTATTCAAAGAATCAACTTCTCTTTCTATAGTATTGGTCTGTAAATTTTTTAAAACTACTTTCATTTGATTAATCAATCCAGGTAAACGATCAACGAAACGGTCATAATACATATCGTTTAAACCTTGTTGTTTAATCAAGTTATTTTTGCCTTTATTCGTCATTAATTCATTGGTTATGGATTCTATTTGCTGAATTTTTTGTTCAAGGGTTGATTTATCGAGATTTTTAAACTGGTTGTTTTCGTTAAAGCTTTCATTGATTAACTCGATAACATCTTCAGATAAATCCATGATTTCCATGCAATTGTAGTTAAGAGTTAACCCTTTGTTTTTTATTTCTGATTTTTGAAATGCATGGATTTCTTTGTATAATTTACCATAAGCTGCTAAAGCCACACTTTTTGCTTCAACATATTGGTTATAAAGCGTGTCAAGATTATTTAACAGTTCAGGTAATTTGGCAAAGTCATCCAATTTGTACTCATTATCTAAATAATATTTAGCTATCTGGTCATAAGCTAATCCTATTTCAACGTATTTATCACTTAATGCTTTGCCTGCGGCATCAAGTTCGGGTAACTCTGGTTTTAATGCTAATAACTCAGTAATGAATTGTTTATATTCATCAAGCTCCTTTGGTTCTGGGTGATAGCCGATAAAAAGTTTCGTTGGATTTTTTTTCACATAATTGACATCAATTTTACCGTTTTTATCACTGAGACCTCTTAAAAACCCTTTAACACTGCTATCAAGATGATAAAGAGAAGAAGTCATCTTGCCACGCCCATTCCCTCTTAATTTATCTGCAGCTTCGGAGACATTAGCATTAAAAACCTCTAGCCATATATTACCTTTACGCGCTTTCAGTGCAAATTGCCGTGAAACATCTTCAGTCTTTTTAGAATCAGAAGGTTTAGCCTCTGAAGTTGCTGTGGGTTGTTGTGTTTTGTTTTCGGTTGGTTTGTCATCACAGCCAATCATCAAAAATCCAGCAATCAATACGGTTAAAAATTTTTTTTTCATTATTTATTTCCTTAATTTTGGCATTATAAATTCAGTGTGTTAATACTTTATTATCTTTTAATGATTATTTCTAATAAAATATGAAGTTGAAACGATGAATTGCGATGTTTATGCTCAATTTTTATAATAATTCTGGCATTGATTGATACGATGGTTATTACATGTTTTAACAAATAGATACTGCGAAGTGTTAATTAATCACGAAACGGTATAGAATCCTGAATATTTTTTACAAAAATTTAGCTTGCTGTCTTAATTTATCTTCAATTTGGCTTTCTTTGCTATAGACCATAGGCTATCGAAGTCTTTGTCGTAGTGTTTTCACCTTTAAAGATTGCCTCTTTCACCTCTAAAGCTTGCTAGCATTAGGGTTAGTCCTACTTTTCGAAAGCACTACCAGTTTGATTGATCCTCGCCAAAAAAGTGGGCAAAAGTCGCCTCTATGATATAAACAAAAATCATAGGAGACAAATATCATGGTCAAAAAATTTAGTATCGAATTTAAACAACAATCGGTGGATTATGCGTTATCTAATGCACACCTTTCTATCAGCGAACTTGCTAACCATCTAGGTGTGGGTAAATCAACCCTAGATAAATGGATTAGGCAACTTTCCCCGAATAAAACCAGCCGTCGAGAGTTAACGGCTGAGCAACAGCGGATTATGGCGTTAGAAAAAGAGATTAAAGAACTGAAAATGGCCAATGATATACTAAAAAAGGCGCATGTGTACTTCATCAACAATCCAAGTCGGTGAAGTACGCTTATATGAAAAATCATTTAACCTGCTATCCCGTTACTAAGATATGCTCATTACTTGGTGTCAGTTCATCGGGTTATTATGCTTGGTTAAAAAGAGCAAACAAATCAGCCAAACTCATCGAGTATATTAAAAAGCAGTATTGGCAACATAAGGCCCGTTTGGGTGCGCCAAGCCTGCTTCATGATGCTAGGGAAGCGGGCTATCAAGTTTCAGAAAGGACAATTAGCCGTGTTTTGCAACAATTGGGATTACGGAGTAAAGCAGCACGTAAATTCAAGTATAAAACAGACACGGTTCATCACAATATTGCGCCCAACACGTTAGATAGGCAATTTAACCCTGATAAGCCGAATACGACATGGGTAACCGATATTACTTATATTAAAACGGGTGAAGGTTGGTTATATTTGTCGGTGATTATCGATTTATATGGACGAAAAGTAATTGCTAGGCAAACGAGTCGCTACATAGACCGTCATTTAGTGTGTAATACATTAAAACAAGCCTTATTGCGGCGTCATTTTCCTAAAAATGTACTCATTCATAGTGGCCAAGGAAGCCAATATTGCAGTGCTGATTTCAAGCAGTTATTGTTACAATATGGACTCAGGCAAAGCATTAGTCGAAGAGGGAACTGCTTTGATAATGCGGTTGTTGAAAGTTTTTTTCATACACTCAAAACACACATTATTCATGAATGTTACTACAAAACGAGGAAACTGGCTAATAAAGCACTATTTGAATATATTGAAATCTATTATAATCGGATACGCCGTCATTCAGCTAATGGCTGGGTATCACCTGGACAATATGAACAACAATATTACCAAAACGAAAAAATGATAGAGGTGGGCATGTAACTATCCCCTAAAATAGTACAGCAAAAAAGTAGAAAATTCTCTATGATAAAAGTAAAGGGGATTTAATTATGAAAAAAATGACTGAACATCAGATTGTATCTATTTTAAAAGAAGCTGAAGCCGGTATTCCTGTCAAGGAGCTCTGTCGTAAATATGGCATGGGTAATTCAACTTTCTATAAATGG
>NZ_JBXSQJ010000017.1:0-61921 GCF_057063585.1 Gilliamella sp. X-60
GAAGGTCTTACCGCGGCGGAATCAAAAGCATTTTTAGAAAGTCTAAATTTGGAACAAAGGCGACTAATTGAACTTGCATTAGTCGATCCAATGGGAGATCAATTCCTTGAAGATGCAGTACTAAAAATTTATGAACGTTATTATAATGATTACCTAAAAGAGAAAGATGGTAATAAAGATAATAATACGTTAACAGGAGTTGGAAGTAGTTCAGCAGGAGGGGCTTCTGGATTACCGCCTGATGATAATGATAAAAATAATTCAGAAACTAAAAATGAATATGTCAATTATAAAGGTAAGCTAGAAAAAGGTGATAAAATAGATCTTAAACAATTTAATAAAAGAGTTTCTGGTTCAAATAAAAAAGGTGAATGGGTAGATCCTAAAACTGGGTGGAGAATTTCTCCTGAAAGATCATCAAGTAATCCTCACGGAGGAAGTGCCTGGAAATTATTTGATAAAGCAGGAAATAGAATGGGTACATTAAATGAAAATGGAGTATATTTAAGACCATGAGAGAAAAAAACTTTATAGATTTTTTGTTGTCGACAAATTTAGATGATAATGATTTTTTGAAAAAATATTATTTGAATATTCATGTTTCTTATTTTGATCATTTTTTGGATGAAGATGAATATTATAATACTGAATTAATCGCATATGTTGATGCGATTAAGGATCCAAGAAAATTAAACCTATTTAATTCCATTGAACAAAAGTTTGTAAGTTTCTATAAAAAATTATACGAATTATCTAATAAAAAAGTTAGTTTATATAATGATGAAGGTAAAATTGCTCCAATTGATTCATATAATAAATTTAACCATTATATCCTTGATGCTATGAAAGAAAAACCTCTATGCACAATAGTTTTTCCATCATTAGAGTTGTTTACATTGACAGGTTTTGATTTGACTCATTCTTTTTTTATATTAAAGCATGATTGTGAACAGGAGCTTATTTTAGAGAGGAAAATAGAAGCTATAGCAAATTCTATTGGATTACATGTTATTTAATGATCACATCCTATATTTTTATTCTTGCTATTTTAAAGGTTATAGTTAATTCTGTCACCATAAACAGATGCATTATTGTTTATAACCTGCAATGCAGGTTAAACATTACTTTGATAATTTTAATTACACTAGAATTCCGTCATAAAATCTAAGCTACTAAAACTTGAATTTTTTCGCAATGGATAGCTTTTTTTTAGTAAATCCAATTAACCATTCAAAAACAAACAGGTAAAGCTGCAGATATGATCAAATTTAAATCTTTCAAATTTTTAAGGACTAATTGATGATTACTTTTATTGAAGCGATAAATAAAGCTAAAAGTTATTTAGCTGAATACGATATTCCTGTAGAAATTACTATGATAGACAGGTTTTCTGAAGGATGGCTTTTTTGTTTTCAATCCAGAGAATTTTTAGAAACTGGTGATTTTTCAACACAATTAATCGGTAATTGTCCATTCATAATTGATAAAGATAGTGGGAAAATATATGAGTTGGGAACAGCATACCCTTTAGATATATATATACAAGAATATGAAAATAAAAAAAACAAATCTGAGTTTTAAACTCATAATGAATTATGTATGTGCATATTAAAAATTATAATTTAACCAAATTTTATATAAGTAATTCAAGTGTGGGGGAGACATTATTTAATAATGAATCATAATCCCGCATATATGGTGGGAGAATCTATTATTTATTTTTAAATTTGTAAATCAAGCTCTATCACCAATTAAATTACAACAGTAATATAAAGATTGTAAAAAGGAAGTCATGCATTAGGTGAAGGAGTTGCTCAAATATACAATAAGGGTAAATTTACAACTGATGCTGTATTAAAAGTTGTTGATGGTGTTTTAACATTAGCGCCGGTAGTAACTTCTAATTTTATTCCTAAAGACAATTCAACAGGAACAACTGGAAATGTCATTTTAGATAAAGGCAATCAAATTGTACTTGCGCCTGATAGTAATTTAATTGGTAATATTAATTCGGGTAAAACCGGAACGATTATTTTTGAACAAGGTTCAACACCAAATGCTAATGAGATAAGAGCTGGTAGTGGTTTCTTATACTTAGGTTATGGTGTTGTTGTTAAAAAGGAAGTTAATCAAAATAAGGTTAAAACTCAAGATCTTTATGTTTAGGGAATTGGTAAAGTTGATGTTTATACACCAAATTCTAAAATAATGACTGAGAAATCAATATTAAGGACAATTGAAAATAAAAATAGACAAACAAACTCTATTATTATTCAGGCAGATCTATCAAAGACTGACATACAAAGTATTGTAAATCGCACATGGGGAAAACCGGGAGCAAAAAATATAAATACTCTATTCTTTCAAGATTCTAAAGGTCAAATTACTCGTTATGACAGACCCAATAAAGGAGCTCAATAATGCCTAAATTTATTTGTAAATGTGGTCATGTAATGCATTTATCTGATAGTGATAATGATTATGAATATTCTTTTATTGCTGAAAAAATAATTGATGAAATTATATGGATATTAGAAAAAAATCATAATCAAATTGACGTTGATGATTTTATTTTAAAAGTAGACTCAAAAAGAATTAGAGTGCTTGTTTGTACTAAATGCTCTCGTTTTTGGTTAGAAAATGATGATGGAACTTATAAATCTTATGTACTAGAAGAATAATATTTTTAATAATTCAGTTCTGCGAAGTAGATCGTAGAACTGAACTAACAATTTATGAACAATGTCATCTACTTTGCAAGTTGAACAATTAACTTGCCCTTTTTATTGGTAATGGTGACAGGTTGCCCTGTAGTTAAAATGAAACGGTATAGAATCCTGAATTATTTTTACAAAATAACCGCCCACAATTAACGTCGGAGGGGGCATTATTATCGGGTGAAAAGGTCACGGTGCTGGCGGAGAATGAGTTTGACGGTCGAAGAATAAAGATAGGTAATGCGCATTTGAATATTAATAATTAAAAATAAAAATAATATTAAAATCATTTGGTTACATTGATGATGATCCAACTATATATATTCCCGAAGAAAATGATAATTTTTGTATCACATTAAATCTATCTATAGGTTTAGCCGATAGTAATGAGGCTGATTATTTTGATGTAATGGTTTGTACACCAAAATGGTTATTAACAAAAATTTCGGAACCTGAACTCTTGCGCTATACATTATCAGCGGAAAATTGTAATTTTTTAATATTTTTAAAATAAAGCTCATTAAGTTTCCAAGTTCACCGCTGTGTAGGTGATTTAGAAATTGCGATATTTGTCAATATATAGCATTTAACGCTTTATTGTTATTTATATAAGATAAAGCAAATCAAAGTTTTTTTTGACAGCGTTGGCTGTTTTGCTGTGGTTAGATTTGAGGCTGTTGGGGATATGATGACCAGCTCATAATATTCCATAACGATCAAAACCAACCACTCTAAAATTAATAATCTTTTAATAACCCCACAATATCTTCAATATCATTAGGTGTTGTTTGGCAGCAGCCACCAATTAATTTAGCGCCCAATTTAACCCAAGTTGGCAGTTGATTGCTGTAAGTGCAATTATGTTGATAATTTTTGTGCCACTGTTTGGTGGTTGGATCATATTGTTCACCTGAATTTGGATAAACAATTAGCGGTTTGGTGGTAAGTTTATTTAGTACCTGTAACGCTGGTGTTACGCTTTCTAATGCAATGCAGTTAAAACCAATGCTCACAATTTGTTCGATATTATTTAAATAATCGATAACTTGTGATAATGCCGTGCCATCGCTAAGATGCTGGGCATCTTTTAACGTTAACGAAAACCAAGCGTTGATTATTGGAAACTGCTGTATCAATTTAACTAATGCTTTGATTTCGGAAAATGAAGGCAGGGTTTCGCAAGCAAGGATATCTACCTTAGCGTCAATCAAAGCTTCAATGCGATCACGATGAAAAGCAATAAATTCAGCTTCGGTAAGTTGATAGTTACCCGTATATTCTGAACCATTAGCAAGATATGCTCCATAAGGACCGACTGAACCAGCAATTAGTAATATTTTATTTGGGTTTGTTTCATTTAAATACTGCTGCTTAGCTTGCTTTGCAAGTTCAATACTAGTTTTAATTAATTTGATTGATTCATCAAATGTAATTCCTTTTTGTTCAAACCCTAATGGTGTGGCTTGATAACTAGCGGTAATCGCACAATCAGCACCAGCTTTAAAATAGTTATAATGGACTTGGCGGATCAGTTCTGGTCTTTCGATTAACACTTTTGCTGACCATAAACTGTCGTTAAGATCACAGCCACGACGTTGTAACTCGCTGGCTAGTGCGCCATCAATAATGATGTGTTTTTTTTGCTTTAATAGTGTACTAATTGGATTATTATTTTTCATTTTTTGCCACTCGCTTTTGATGGGCTTGGGTAAAGTGGTGGGCAATAAAGCAGACAACCACAAAAGGAATGCCACAATAAAGTGCAATACGTTGTTCTGGATCGAATGCGAGTCCAATACAAGCAATTAAACATAAAATAAAGCCTAAAATAGGTACAAGTGGGTAAAATGGGGCTTTATATTTTAGATTGTTTTGCTCCTCACGAGTTAAACTTTTTCTAAAAAAGAAGTGTGAAGCGCAAATACTTAGCCAAACGGCCACCACGGCAAATCCTGAAATAGCTGTCAAGGCAACAAAAACCGTGTTAGGCGCAATAATGCTTGTGAGTAATGCCAATAAGCCACCTAACATACTGATGGAAATAGCAAAGGCTGGAACGCCTGTCTGATTAAGTTTACTGAAGCATTTTGGTAATGTACCTTGGTTGGAAAGCGACCACAACATGCGTCCAGAAGCATAAAGTCCCGAATTTGCAGCTGACAAAATGGCGGTTAAAATTACAAAATTAAGACAATCGGCAGCATAAGGTAAGCCGATATTTTCAAAAACGGTAACAAAGGGACTTTCGATAACGCCAGCTTGATCCATTGGCAATAAGGCTGCTAAGACAAAAACGGTGCCAATAAAGAAGATGATAAGTCTTAGAATTGTGGTTTTTATTGCTAACGGAATGGTCTTTTCTGGCTCTTTTGTTTCACCAGCGGCAATACCAATAAGTTCCGTGCCTGAAAAGGCAAAATTAACCGATACCATCGTCATAATAATCGGGGTAATGCCATTCGGGAACCAACCATTATCGGTAATATTGTGTAAAAAGGGCGCAGGGATGTCATTTTTCATAGGGACAAAGCCAAAAATAGCTGCTGCACCAGCAATAATAAAGATAATAATGGTGATCACTTTGATAATCGAAAACCAAAATTCACTCTCAGCGAAAAATTGTGCGGTAACGATGTTTAATGCCAAAATCACGGTGCAGAAAGTAGAACACCAGACCCAAATAGGTGTATTTGGAAACCAATGCTTCATACAAAATCCTGCTGCGGTAATGCTTGAGCCGAGTGCGACAGTCCAAGTTAACCAATATAACCAAGCAACAGTATAACCCGTTGCAGGGCTAATGAACCGCGAGGCATAAGTATGAAAGGCACCTGTTTCTGGTATGGCGACAGCGAGTTCTCCAAGGCATAACATGACTAGGTAGACCACTAATGCACCAATTAGATATGCGATAATTGTGCCAATTGCACCTGCGGTAGCAATAATGTAGCCAGTGTTAAAAAAGAGACCCGTACCAATAACGCCACCAAGTGATAGCATAATAAGATGCCGAGTTTTCATGGTGCGTTTGAATTGATTTTCGGTTATAAATGATGAATTTATATTCATAAGTATACTTTTTGTTTTAGTTATAAAATAAAATTCCGCCTGAATAATAGGCGGAATAGGTTAGTTTGATAAAGCAATTGGCTAGCTATAAGTGATCAAAGAATTCTTCTTTTGTCATTGTTTTGCCATTTACGCTAACTTCGTTACTATCTTTGGTTAGGCTAACATCAGAATAGATACCTTGAGTTTTGTCATTGCTTAAAGTTAAGAATTTAGCGTTACCGACTAAAAATGCCGACATAAATTGTAGATTTTGTTTTGCTTTAGCAACTTGTTCTGGCGTTACCTCGCTAGCGTTAGCGTTTTCAATTTGCGCTGACAAATGAGCTAACACATCAAATGGTGCTTCCAGCTTTAATTTAAGGGAGTTGATTTTTTCGTAATCAGCTTTATCAATGGCTGAGCTATCAACATCAGAAATATCAAACTTTAGGTTAGCATTAAGATCGCCGGCAGCATTATGCCAATTGAATTTATTCAACGAAAATTGGATATTGTGTTTTTTGTTAGTATCGCCTGAGTCAGGATAATCCATTCCCAATTGATTGCTAAATAGTTGTTTATCAAGACCTTTAAAATCAAAATCTAATGAACCATTACCCAAATTTTGTTGACCAAAAATAATTGAATCAACGCGACTAAAAAACGAACCATCAACGGTGTTGGTAGCGTTATTTAAGACATTTTTTTGGTCCATAACAAATTTATTAATAACAATCGAAACAGGATTTGATCTTAATGATATAGGATAGGTTAATGAGATTTTATCGATTTCCACTTTAGTTGAAATATCAGAGCCCGAGCTATAGCTACTAATGGTGTAATTACCTTTTCCAATTTCAAATGCACCATCAATGACTGGGATTTCGTTTTGAGTGGCTTTAATCGCTTTGCTTGCTAATTTAACGGTGATATATTCACCATAACTTATACCTGCATGCCCAGTAATAAACGGCTGGTTACCCGCTAGTTTCCAAAGTGTTGGATTGGCTTGCTCGGCCATTTCGTATTCTAACCAAGCCATCTGTGGGGCAAAGGTTCCTTTGGCTAGGGCTGCAACAGGGAAGGGACCATGATGGATAGTGACATCATCATCAAATAGGGTTTCCGGTTGAGCATCTTCTCCTGTAGCATTTTGCAGTGATGCTGTAACGGTTAAATGTAATTTAGTTGAAAAGATATGCTTTTCATAATTACTTTTTATCACGGACACTACAAAATCGTCTTGACTCTGGTTAAATTTGTTTGTGATTTGTGTCAACTGGTTGTCGATATGATTTTCGATCATGTTCCCGGTGTACCATGCAGTGCCTACGTAAGCAATCCCTAATACAGCAATTATTCCTATAGCAAGTGTGGTTTTTTTCATTATAGTTCTCTTAGTTATTCATTATATTTTAAATTATCATTTTTGATGAGTTGCAAAATCAGCCAACAAATTTTTAATATATTCAATACGATCGATTTGCGGTGATTCTGATTTTTATAATTCTAATCGATTTGAGCTTTCTAGGCGATAGTTTTTTGACTTTTTGTAAAACGCATTTAACACAAGTTTAAATTGATACCTTACTGTATTATGATGAATACATTATTAACCATTAAGCTTGAGTTTAAAATAATCGCCAAGTTAACCAAAATAACTGAAACAATTTATAACCATATGAGTGTTACAAAAACAAATTATAAATTTTTAAAAAAATCTTTTTTATCTAGTAATTGCCCATTTACATTTACGTTTTGACTACCTTTTGTGTACTGCACATCAGAATAGAAACCTTCTGTTTGATCTTTATTAAAGGTAAAAAATGGTGATTGACTAAAAAGCTTTTTTGAATTGGTCTTTATTACAAAGTTTTCTTTTGCAATTTGTTCTGCTGTAACATGGCTAGCGTTAGGGTTTTCGATTTGTGCTGATAAACGAGCTAACACGTCATATGGTGCTTCGAGCTTGAATTTAAATGTGTTGATTTTGTCGTAATCTTTTTCATTAATACTTGCGTTATTAATATCTGATATATTAAACAAAAAGTTAACATTGATATCGCCACCAGCATTGTGCCAATTGAATTTATTTAACGAAAATTCGATATTATGTTTGTCGTTCTCACTTATGTCAGGAGCATGTGTTTTAAATTGATAATTTAAAAATTGTTTATCAACCCCCTTGAAGTTAATATCAAGCGAACCATTGCCCAGATTTTGTTGACCATAAATAATCGAACCAATACTACTTACAAGCGAACCCTCAATCGTATTGTTGGTGTCATTTAAGACATTTTTTTGACTCATCACGATTTTATTAATAATCACCGACTCGATTTTTGGGGTGGATGATTTCATATTTAATGTAATTTTATCAATACTGCTTTGCTCATCAATATTTTGATTTTTGTAGTTAACGCGACCTTTGGATTTGAAATTGTTGACATCAAAATTCCCTTTTGAGATAAAACTATCAAAACTGTATTTAATATTGCCAATATTAAATTCATAATCGATGTCTTCAGTGGTACTGAGTGGCTTTAATGACAGATTAAAGTCATCAAAGTTAAAATGGGTATCGTCAGAAAGAAAAACTAATTTATCCAGTTTGATTTCAGTCTTGATGTCAGAACCATTGGTATAGCTACTAAAGGTATAACTGCCGCTACTGATATCTAAGATACCATCATGAATGGCCGGGATTTCGTTCTGTGAGGCTTTAATCGCTTTGCTTGCAAGTTTAACGGTGATATATTCGCCATAACTCATACCTGTATGCCCACTAATAAATGGCCGATTGCCGGCTAGTTTCCAAAGCGTTGGATTAGCTTGTTGGCTCATTTCATATTCTAACCAAGCCATTTGTGGGGCAAAAGTCCCTTTGGCAAGCGCAGCAATAGGGAAAGGGCCATGATGGATAGTGACATCGTCATCAAATAAGATTTTTGAAGTAGCATCTTGGATAATAGATTCATTTGGTGACGCTGTCACAGTTAGATGTACTTTAGTTGAAAAGATACCCTTTTCATAACGACTTTTCGTAACGGAAAATGTGAAAACGTTTTGAATCTGATTAACTTTGTTTGTGACTTGGGCTAATTGGTTGTCGATATGATTTTCAATCATGCTACCGGTGTACCATGATGTACCTACATAAGCCATACCCAATACAGCAATTATTCCTATAGCAAGTGTGTTTTTTTTCATTATAGTTCTCTTAATTATTCATGATATTTTAAATTATTATTCTTGATGTTCTGCAAAATCAATCAATAAATTTTTAATATATTCAATGCGATCGATGCGTTGTAATTCTGATTTTTGTAATTTCAATCTATTTGAACTTTCTAGGCGATAATTTTTTGGTTCTTTTTGAATTATTTCAATTAAATAATCGACCGATACCTTATTGTCACTCCCAAATTCAATATAACCGCCTTTTTCGCCAAATTCGATTTTGGTAATACCTAATTGGCTTGCATGATAACGGATTTTGGTGGTTTCTAATAAAAACAGCACGGCATCGGGTAATTGACCAAAGCGATCTCGCATTTCGACTTGAATGTCAGTGAGTTCAGCAAGATCGGTGATGCTTGCAATGCGTTTATATAGCGATAAGCGTGTATTGACATCAGGAATAAAGTCATCAGGAATTAATGTTGGCAATCTTAACTCTACTTCGGTTTGTTGGCTATTAAGTAATGATTCCAGTGTGGGTTCTTTGCCTTCTTTTAGTGATTTGACTGCATCATCAAGCAGTTCAATGTAAAGGTTAAAGCCAATAGTTTCAATTTGCCCACTTTGATCACTACCCAATAGCTCGCCTGCACCCCGAATTTCAAGATCGTGCGTAGCTAAGGCAAAACCTGCACCTAAATCTTCTAGGGATGCGATCGCATCTAAGCGCTTTTTAGCATCTTTAGTGAGCAATTTAGGGTGTGGCGTTAATAAATAAGCATAGGCTTGATGGTAAGAACGTCCAACTCGCCCCCTGAGTTGATGTAACTGAGCTAAACCAAATTTATCGGCACGATCAATAATAATAGTATTGGCGTTAGGAATGTCGATACCGGTTTCAACAATGGTAGTACAAACAAGTATGTTAAAGCGTTGATGATGAAAGTCATTCATCACACGTTCTAAATCGCGTTCATGCATTTGCCCATGTCCAATGGTGATGCGTGCTTCGGGCACTAGTTCTGCCAGTTTTTCGCTGACTTTTTCGATATCAGAGATGTCATTGTGTAAATAATAAATCTGACCACCACGTAAAATTTCACGTAAAATGGCTTCTCTAATCACAAGATCATCATATTCTCGAACAAAGGTTTTTACCGCCAGTCGTCGAGCAGGTGGTGTTGCGATAATCGAAAGATCTCGCATACCACTCATTGCCATGTTTAGCGTTCGTGGAATTGGGGTTGCTGTTAGCGTTAAAATATCGATATTTGCTCGCATTGCTTTAATGCGTTCTTTTTGACGAACGCCAAAGCGGTGTTCTTCATCAACAATTAGTAAACCTAAATCTTTCCATTTTATATCTTCTTGTAGCAATTTATGCGTACCAATCACAATATCAATTTTGCCTTCGCCAAGAGCTTCTATAATGGCTTTTTGTTGTTTGGCTGTTTTGAAGCGAGACAGACTCTCTATACGGATAGGCCAATTGGCGAAACGGTCGCAAAAGCTTTCGTAGTGTTGTTCAGCAAGCAGGGTTGTTGGCACTAAAACAGCTGTTTGTTTATGATTAATCACGGCTAAAAACGCAGCACGAATAGCAACTTCGGTTTTACCAAAACCCACATCACCGCAGACTAATCGGTCCATGGCATAAGGCGAGCACATGTCGCCAATTACTGCACCAATAGCATTTTGTTGATCATCAGTTTCTTGGTAAGGGAATCCTTGGCAAAATAGTTCATATTGCTCACGGTCTTGTTGAAATTGAAATCCAGGTTTGCTTTCACGTTCAGCATAGATATCGAGTAACTCCGCTGCGACATCACGCACTTTTTCGGCCGCTTTTTGCCGAGCCTTACTCCAAGCATCAGTGCCTAATTTATTCAGTGGAGCGTTTTCTTCATCGCCACCAGAGTAACGACTTATTAAGTTTAATGATGAAACCGGCACATAAAGTTTGGTTTCATTAGCATATAACAAAATGAGATATTCTGCTGTAATACCGCCCGTTTCTAATGTGGTGAGCCCCGCATAGCGGCCAACGCCATGTTCTAAATGAACAACGGGTTTACCCGGTGTGAGTTCAGCTAAACTTCGAATAAGTGAATCGGTATTGATGGCTTGTTTACTTTCTTTTTTACGACGAATAACACGTCGACCTAGTAACTCATTTTCGGTAATAAACGCAAAATTATCTTGCTGATTAATAAAACCTTGCTCGCTAGCACCAACGATTAAATAAAATCGGCTATTCGCATTGTTGGGTTCATCGAGCTGCTTGATGGTAGTTGGATGAATACGAATTCTGCCAAGAATTTCTTGTAAAGCTTCTTTGCGTCCTTCTGATTCAACCGAAAAGATGATTTTTCCTGAAAAATCATCAACAAATTTTTGAAATTGCAAATAAGGATCTTTTTGTTGGATCTCAATAGCAATGTTAGGCAATGTTGCATAAGGTAAATTAATATTTTTACTTGATTCAGTTGTTGCCACATGCGATACAATCATTCTTGGATAGTTTTTAAAATTGGCAAAAATTTCGTCAGTTTTAGACCAAATAACACTTGGTGCAAGTAATGGTCGCATAGGATCGACTTTGCGACTTTCATAACGCTGAGTAATGTCTTGCCAATACTTATTAGCATATTGCTCAATATTAACAGTATTGATAATTAAGGTATTAGCTAAAAAATAAGAAAATAGTGGTGTTAACGGTTCGTTAAAAAACAGTGCTTGCCAATATTCAATACCCGTTGGCAAAATATTTTTGCTCACTTGTTGATAGATACTTTCTGCATCTAATCTGACTTCAAATTGTTCTCGCCATTGACTACGAAACAGTTCGATAGCCGTTTTATCAAAAGGAAATTCGTGCGCTGGTAGCAATTGTATTTCAGTGATTTCATCAAAGGTGCGCTGCGTTTCAACATCAAAAGTGCGAATGCTGTCGATCTCATCATCAAAAAAATCGATACGATAGGGTTTATCACTGCCCATAGGGTAGATATCAAACAAAGCACCACGAGTGGCATATTCGCCATGCTCCATCACTTGGCTGACTGAGCGATAGCCAGCATTTTCAAGTTGAAGACGTAAATGTTCACGACTAATTTGTAAGCCTTTTTTCATCATAAACACATGTCCACCCAAATAGCTTTGTGGGCAAACTTTTTGCATTAAGGTATTAATGGGCAAAATTAATGCCCCTTTGGTTAAATGTCCAAGATGATAAAGGCAAGACAGACGTTCTGATACGATATCTTGATGGGGTGAGAAGCTATCATAAGGCAATGTTTCCCAGTCAGGAAAGATAATAGAAGGAAATGGTGAAAATTGTTTAAGTTCTTCGTAAATACGCGAGGTTTGTTGCATATCATCAGTCACAATCACAACTAAACCTTCATGTGCGTCTATTGCTTTTGCACAAAATTGTGATAAGGATGAGCCAACAAGCTGCCCAATTTGCTTTACTTCACCTGATTTTTGGGGAATTATGTTTGAAATATTAACTGTTTTAGGCATGATGAATTTGTTGATATCGTTGAAAAATTATCACCAGATTATAACGTAATTACGTGGTTGTTTTCTATAACTGTTTAATCCTGTATGATAAGCACCTTGCATTTAACTAGCAAAACTTTGTCAAAAAGTTTCAGGTAATATATACGTTTATGTCAAAAATATTTCGTCCATTAGTATTTTATATTGGTTTGCGTTATGTCTATGGCCAAAAAACGGATGGCTTTGGTCGCTTTGTATCATGGTTGTCGATGATTGGCATTATGTTGGGTTCTATTGGTCTAATTGTTGTGTTATCTGTAATGAATGGATTAGAAGACCAGATGCAAAACAGTATTCTAAGATTCTTTCCTCAGGCGCAAATCACTTCTATTAAAGGTAGACTTGATCCAAGTGCTAACCCTAGTTCATCATTTGAAAAGATTAAAGGCGTTAATCGTATCACGCCGTTAGTCACTAGTGATGTGGTATTGCAAAGTGAACAAAGTATCACTGTGAGTACGTTGATGGGGATTACACCAGAAGATAATGATCCTATCAATGATTATATCTATAGCGGATCGGTATTTGATCTACAAGCGGGGCAGTACAATGTCATTATTGGGCAAACATTAGCCAATCAATTAGGCGTAACCGTTGGCGACAAAATTCGCTTAATGGTGACAGATGCTAGTCAAATCACCCCAGTTGGTCGTATACCGTCGCAGCGTTTATTTAACATTGTAGGGTTGTTTTCTGTTAACCATGACATCAATCAAGCGCTTATTTATGTCAATCAATCTGACGCTAAAAATCTATTACGTTATCCAGCCAATATGATTAGCAGTTGGCGTCTGTTTCTAGATAAACCGCTTGATATTGCATTAGTAACGAATACTCAATTACCTGAAGGCTTAGTGTTTAACGATTGGCGAGCAAAACGTGGTGAATTATTCCAAGCCATTAAAATGGAAAAAAACGTCATGGGGTTACTTATTAGCCTGATTGTAATTGTAGCCGCTTTTAATATTATTACTTCGTTAAGCTTACTGGTGATGGAAAAGCAAGGTGAAGTGGCTATTTTAAAAACCCAAGGGCTATCGCGATTTAAAATTATGTTAATTTTTATTATTCAAGGCGCAAGTTCGGGCGTAATCGGTACACTATTAGGTAGTGCCGTAGGATTGCTACTTGCTGTTAACTTAAATGAAATCATGCAAGTGTTAGGTTTATCTTTAGCTGGTATTTTGCTACCGTCACTGGTTGAACCAACGCAAATTATTTTTATTATTATCGGATTGCTTATGTTATCGTTAATTTCAACTCTTTATCCTGCATATCGCGCCGCCAATATCCAACCTGCCGAGGCTTTACGTTATGAATAATACAGAAAAATTGCTTTCAGCTAAAAATCTTTATAAAACTTATAAAGAAGGCAAAATGGTGACCGAGGTATTAAAAAATGTCTCGTTTGATATTTATCCAAAATCATTACTCGCCATTATTGGGAGTTCCGGTTCAGGTAAAAGTACCTTATTGCATTTACTCGGTGGACTTGATAAACCAACCTCAGGCGAAATTATTTTTAATTCTCATCAGCTAAGTCAATTATCTGAACAAGAAAAGGCACGTCTACGCAATCAAGAAATCGGTTTCGTCTATCAATTTCACCATTTATTGCCTGATTTTACGGCACTTGAAAATGTGACAATGCCATTGTTAATTGGTGGTATGTCGCCAAATGAAGCTAAAAAGCGGGCTATGGCAATGCTAGAGTCAGTTAACTTAGTCAAACGAGCTCATCATCGACCTTCTGAACTTTCGGGAGGGGAACGTCAACGCGTGGCAATAGGGCGTGCATTAATTAATAACCCAGCTTTAGTGATGGCTGATGAGCCAACGGGTAACCTTGACAAATCAACGGCAGATTCTATTTTTGAACTGTTGATTAAATTAAACCGTGAACACGGTACTGCGTTTTTGGTTGTTACACATGATCTTGAATTAGCCAATAAACTTGATAAACAATGGGTAATGAGAGACGGGCAACTTTCTGATAGCACATTATCAGATAATCAATTAATGGATAATTAATATGAATTTATCTTTAATTACCGCTCTCAAATTTCGGAAAGGACGTCGCAAAAGTGGTATGGTGTCGTTAATTTCGATTATTTCAACACTTAGTATTGCTATTGGTATTGCTGCATTAATTATTGGGTTAAGTGCTATGAATGGCTTTGAGCGGGAGCTACATAATCGAGTTTTATCGGTCGTACCACATGGTCAATTATATCCAGAATATGGCAATTTAGATAATTGGCGTCATGTGCAACAAGAGCTTACAAACAGTAACAATATTGTATCGGCAGTACCCTTTGTAAGTTTTACTGGGCTTATTGAAAATGGTAGTAGACTCGGTGCTGTTGAAGTACAAGGGATTGATCCTGAACAAGAAAAGCAAATCAGTGCACTGCCTAATTATGTGCTGAATAATAAATGGCAAGATTTCAAACCTGATAGCCAACGCATCATTATTGGTGCGGGAATTGCCAAAAGCTTGTCGGTGAGTGAAGGGGGATGGGTTTCTTTATTAATTCCTGCTTCGAGCACTCCAAACCAACTTAAGCCACCGAAAAGGGTTCGTTTGCAGGTGGTAGGTATATTAGAGTTAAGCGGTAGTTTAAGCAATAATGTTGCCTTACTACCCTTAACCGATGCGCAAAAGTTACTTAATATAGGTGACAGTGTCACAGGTATCATGATTAATGTAAATAATGTTTACCAAGCTAATCAGATTATTGGACAAGCTTCGTTAAATCTAGAAGAAAACCTATCATTTACTAGTTGGGAAAACTCATTTGGCTTTATGTATCGTGATATTCAAATGATCAGGCAAATCATGTATCTGGCCATGATTGTGGTTATTGGCGTGGCTTGTTTTAATATTGTGTCAACTTTAGTGATTGCCGTAAAAGATAAACAGCGCGATATTGCTATATTAAAAACGCTAGGTGCAACCAACCAACTAATTAAACATATTTTTATTTGGTATGGGGTGATTTCTGGATTAATTGGTAGCTTAATCGGGGTAATTTTGGGCGTGGTATTGTCTTGGCAACTGTCGAATATTATGGGAGTTATTGAGTCATTAATGGGGCATAAAATCTTGAATAGTAATATCTATTTTATCGATTTTTTACCCTCGGAAATTCATCTATTTGATGTGTTAGTAGTGTTTATAACTTCCATGTTACTTAGCTTAATTGCTAGCTATTATCCCGCTAGGCGTGCTTGTAAAGTCGAACCGGCTCGAATCTTAAATAGTTTCTAGAATTGAGCTGTATAAAAAGGCACTGTTTGATTGTTTATCATCAGTGCCTTTTTGTTTTTAATTGTAAATATAATAATCACTGGGTAAAGCATAGTGCATATAGACTATATATAACCCTAATGCCGTAACAATAAATAGTAAACTAATAATAAGTAAGGTTAACTTGCTTGGATATTTGAACGTTTTAATGCATAACGAAATCAGCCCACCAAGCACAAACCCAGCGCAAGCGCCACCGATATGTGCCATATTGTCGATCGAAGGTAATAAGCCTAATCCTGCCGTCAAAATTAAACTGATCAGCATCGCTTTGACTGGCATTTCTTGTATATTAGCCTTACACACTAAGCAATAAGCTAATAAGGCGGTAATAATGCCTAAAATAGCACCCGAAGCACCACAGCTGATTATATTTTGATTAATGGTGGCTATATCACTTGATAAGCTTCCCACTAGACCTGAAAAAAGATAAATACCCAAAAAAGCTATGGCGGGAATGCGCTTTTCTAAAATTGGTCCAATGCTCCATAATGCCAGCATATTCATAGCTAAATGGGTAAAACCGACATGCATAAATAAATTGGTGAACATACGCCAATATTGGCCAGAAAAGGTCAATCCTGCAACATCGGCACCCCAATCAATCAGAAAGTGATTTTCATAAAGTGTCGAAAAACCACGACTATCAAGTAACCGGAAGACAAAAAAGCAAAGGATATTTATTACCACTAAAGTCGAAGTGATTTTAGATTGACTAGCGTAATATTTAATATCATTTAAGGTACTCATTAAAAACCCTTTTGAATAGTTGAATTTTATTGATAATAGGTGGGTTAATCTAACCGTTTACCCCATATCATTAAATCACGCTGAACATTATCCAATTCTGCAATTTTTGGAAGAAGCCCCCATTGTTGATATTGCATTTTTTTAAATAAAGTAACACTAGGTAAATTATGTCGAAACACATAGCTAAAAATTGCCTCAATTCCTACTTGTTTAGCGAATTGTTCAATTTTATCCACCATAAATTGACCAATTTTTTTACCCCGAAAATCTTGATGAAGATATAAGCTAATCTCAACCGTTTTATAAAAAGCAGGGCGACCATAAAACGAAGACAAGCTAATCCAACCACAAGGCTGATCTTGATATTTTATTAACCAAAGCGGACGATTTTGAGGGTTATGTTGGTAAAACCATTCTAATCGACTTTCAACAGAAACAGGCACCGTATCAGCGGTCACTTGGCGACCAGCAATTGTTGAATTATAAACATCGACAATAAATGGTAAATCTTCTAATGTAGCATCGTGGTAAGTGATCATGTTTTTTTGCTGTAAGTGATTTAAAGAAAAATTATTGTAATTTTATTATTGATTGTAGGCAATAAGGGATATTTTTATCTTGAGGGAAATACAACGTATCAATAGTTTATGGGAAAATAAAAAACAAATAAAATCAAATTTCTATCTAACTGTTAGTTTTACAATAATATTTGCTCATTGTCAAAAAATGAAAACTTTATCTAACCCTTTTTTTATCAATAAATAAAAGCAAATAAAAACAAATAATTAAATATTGCTGATAAAAAAGGGTTTTTAAAAATAAAAATCTTATTTGCCTTTTGCCAAACAAGCTTTATAGTATATTGGCTTCTAGTTCACCGCCGTATAGGCGGTTTAGAAAGTCTAAGCGCACCGTATAAAAAATCACACTCAGTTCACCGCCGTATAGGCGGTTTAGAAAGATATGATCTAAATGCTGGCCTGTCGCGTATCGTTTACCGCCGTATAGGCGGTTTAGAAAGTCGAAATGATTAATTTTAGTATCTACATACAGTTCACCGCCGTATAGGCGGTTTAGAAAGCGAACAGATAACTGTAATTCTGAGCGCAATCGTTCACCGCCGTATAGGCGGTTTAGAAAAAATAATTTATATACTATGTGTAGGAATTATTCGCATTGTTTACAGTAATTAGAAAAACTACGGTATAGTACTAACAAAAAATAACTTTCATCTTATCTCACTCATACTTCGTATCTTTAAATAATACACTAAATCGACCACTTCCCAACAACGCCAAACTAAAGGCGCTTAGTGCCATAAAAGCAGGATACTCCCAACCGCCACCGGCATTACTAAATGACCAGCCATTTACTGAATGAATGAAACTAATGACAATCATTTGAATAACAGCGAGTGAGCTGATCATACGAGTTAGCACCCCTAACAGTAATAACACGCCACCACCAATTTCAAAAGCAACTGTTAAATAACCGACAAATCCTGGCAAGCCCAGTGATTCAAAATATTGAGCTGTGCCATTAGGGGTAAAAACAAGGAGTTTAGTTAATCCATGCGCCAAAAACATAGCGCCTAACGCTATACGTAATAAAAGTGATGCAATATCAGTTTGATATGGTTTCATATTATTGTTCCTATAAGTAAATAAATTAACGTTGTTCGATAGTTATGTATTTATATTAATGGTTATTTATTTATGTATAAATAGGGTAATATGTGACTTATTGTCTCATAAAATGGAATAATAGGGTGGAGTTAGATGAATAGGTCAAATAAATTATTAGAAATGACAGTATTTGTAACCGTTGTTGATTGTAATAGCTTTGTTGAGGCTGCAAATAAATTGAATATGTCTAAGCAGGCTGTGTCGCGTTATATTCAATCGTTAGAAGATCGTTTGCAAGTGCGATTGTTGCAACGAACTACCCGGAAAATGGTCATTACTTACGAAGGACAAACGTTTTACTTGCAAGCAAAAGCTATTATTAATGCAACCATAGAGGCAGAAAACGCAATAAGCTTGAATAAAGTAAGTCCCCAAGGTATGCTTCGCATTAATGTACCTGTTAGTTTTGGTATTTTATATTTAGCGCCTTTATGGCAAAAATTTATCGATAAATACCCCAATATAGAGTTGGATATTACACTGTCTGATCGTGTGGTTGACTTACTTGAAGAGGGGTATGATCTTGCTGTTCGAATTAGTCGATTAGAAAACTCATCACTAATTAGTCGAAAACTGGCAACCACACAAATTATCGCAGCAGCTTCACCAGATTATGTTGCCAAATATGGCATGCCTAATCATCCTGATGAATTATTAAATCATAAAATTATTATGTATAGCCAATGGGCTAAAAAAGAACAATGGCATTTTTACAAAGATAATATTTATGACTCAGTTAATTTAAAAGCGAATATTTATTGTAATAATGGCGATACTTGTCGCCAAATTATGTTACAAAATGGCGGTATTTCACTACAACCCGATTTTATTATTGGTCAAGATATTAAAATGAAGAGGTTGGTTCGTGTTTTGCTAGATTATAATGTCGAGGATTTGAATATTTATGCTATTTACCCAAGCCGTAAATTGTTACCACTTAGAACACGTTGTTTAATCGATTTTTTAATCGGTGAACTTAAAGATTACCGAAGGTTAGTTTGTTGAGAAATGGATTACGTATTGTTTGAAATACTTTGTAATATACATATAATGTATCAAAAACTGCATTAAATAGCCTTTTATTATTTTGGTAATAAATTGGGATAATAAATTTAAAAAAATAAATTTAATAAGGAATATAAAATGAGTCTATTTTCCCGTCTATTTAGTCGTTGGGATAATAAAATTCGGCAATCGGATGACATTTTAGTTGCAAATTCTTCTATTGAAAATCCTCTATCTTTGGTAGTGCTATTCAATGACAATCTCTCTTTTAATCGACATAAATTATTAAAAACATTACGCAAAGTCGATTTGTCAATGAAAAACATCCGATTACCATCATCCATTGAACAAATAACTGATGGCGCTGATACCCTTGTGGCATGGGGGCAGCATATTATCAAAATTGTTGGTTTTAATGCCCCTTGTCCTTCCGAAATTTTACAGCCGTGTATTGAAAATAGTCAAAACACGCAAGAGCTTAAGCAACAAGTTTCTAATCACCAAAGCCATGTAATTTTATACTATGTTGGATTTGAAGAGGATTTAGTTGAGCAATATGTTGCTTTAACACAGTTTGCTGTTGGATTTGAATATTGCGATATGAGCGCGCTTATTAATGCAAAGGCTCATCAAATTTTAGCAACACATGTTGCTAGCGCACTGGCAAATGAACAACAAGGTGTCTATTTGTTACGTAATTGTTTACCACTATTTTTTATTGGATTTGTGGAATTTAATGTTGACCATTTTGATGGCGTATGGATGCGTACTTATGGTGCAGACGCTTTTGGTTTGCCCGATTTGGCTATATTAGCCAATAGTTATGAAGATAGCGAGAAGTATATGAACATGTTCAATAATTTATTGCTTTATTTGCGGGATAGTGGGGCAGCGATACAAGCAGGTCATACTACAGAAGATACTGAAGGCAAAAAAATGTTATTACGTAGCCCATCAGCACAAGAATCTTTTTTACAAAATGGTGGAATGGTGTTGGTGATGGAATACCTTGTTGAGTAATCTTCAGCAATAAATCAGATTTATTTATATAACGATTAACATCCTCTTGATAATCATCGATTTTAGAAAAATTTAATATTAAGGAAGAATAAATGAATATTTTTTCACGTCTATTTGGTAAAAAGTCACAGCCACAACAAGCTAGCGGGGCACTAGTTGAAAACCCAGATATTAAGGAAGCATTAGCATTAGGTGTTGTGTTTAAAGGGCAATTTTGTTTTGAGGAAGATAATTTATTAAATAAATTACGCAATATAGATTCATCAATGAAAGACATTCAATGTCAACAGCCATTTGGACAGTTAGATGATGGATGTTATATCTTAGTTGGTTGGGGAAAACATGTGATTAAGCTATTTGGAATCAATGCCCCATATCCTGCTGAGGCTTTAGAAACTTGTGTAGCACCTGCACATTATAATCAGGATATCAAAGCGCAAATTCGCAATAATGATAGCCATTTAATTTTATATTATGTTGGGTATGAGCAAGATGTGCTTGAGCAATACCTAGCTTTAACCCGTTTAGCTGCTGGTTTGGAGGAGTTTAACGCTTTGGCTGTGATTAACGGAAATGGGCATTCTTCGCTACCAATAAATACTATTCGTGGATTGGTTACAGATAAAGGTGGAATTGATAGTTTACGCCATTGCTTACCCTCGTTCTTTTGCGGATTTGTGAAATATGAAGTTGAAGGTGTTAAAGGGGTATGGATGCGTACTTATGGTGCGGATGTTTTTGGCTTACCTGATTTTGCTGTATTAGCCAATAACCATGATGAGGGGGAATATTATTTTGAAATGTTTGGTAATATCCTAGAGTATCTACGTGATAGCGGTGCAACAATGAGTCCAGGCGATACCATGGATGTGGGCGATAATAAAATGATGTCATTACGCGCTCCACAAGATGATGAATACTTTTTGAAAGATCAAGGTCATGTTTTGGTGGTTGAAATAAATAGCAATAATGCAACTGCATAAATACTTAACTTGCCAGCAAAATTAATCTAATAAAATAAACGTCTATTTTTAAATAGTGCGTTTATTTTTTTATATTCATTTTATCACTTAATTTATTGCTTAATTTACTTATCGATAGTGCTAACCCATTATCAAAAATTTATTTTTTCATTGTGAGTACAATATCGCCAGAATTCAGCCTTACCTTTTCGCCATTATATTGGTACTCAGACCACAGGGAAGGGTTATCCGATTCACAGTCATTAATGATTCGATATTCACTATAACCTGTATTACTGCCCAAGATAGGTATAATCTCATTAACAGATCTTTCAATATCATGTTCAGACAAGTAGGTAATTAATTTTTTGACTAATGCTAGTTTGTGTTTTAACTCTGGATTATCTTTATATGATGATTCAATAAAATCAATAATATCTAACATTTATAACCTTTATAAAAATGTAAAACCAAAAAAATGATTTGGGTCAAAAAGTAAATGACCACAGTCTTGACCATTGAAGTAATTTATACTCATTGAGGAAAAGGGTATTGATGAGTATGTTATATCGGTGATAATTACGGCCTGCTCGGTTTTGAATAATTGTGAATAAATTGACATTAATGAAAAATTGTCATCATCATCTAAAGTAAACCATGCTTTAATTTCTGTTAATTCATTATATTGTATAATACCTGCTTCATTTAAATATAACTCAAAAATAACTTTATCAATAATAAAATATAATCTATCATAAAGCGGGTGAAAAATCGGTAGAGTAGCATAATCAACATAGCCAGCGATCATTACATCCTTTAGTTCACCAAGCATTAATCTATCAAAAAATCCCTGCATGATTAACCCTTTTTTTACTTTGTACAATTAACTCAAAAAACGATTCTGTTGTAATCAGCATATCAAGAAAGTTTTTATATTAAAATCAACATTTACGCCATTTATTTTTTCACCTATACTTGTTTAAGCATGTATGGGCAGCTTCTGCCAAAGCCTCAAACCCCACGTACAGCGCCCCCAATCGTGGCGGTGATTGGGTTTTGTTTTCTTATCTTATCGTTTAAATACTTGAACACTAACATGCAGTTGCTCTAAATAATCAAAGTTATCTTATGTAAATGTTGTCACACTCAACTTGCATCATTAACTACTTCAAACATCATCTAAAAGACATCTATTATTTGATAAATAGAATTCACCGATTTCTTGCACATCTTTACCGTCACTTTGTAAAGCTAAAATCGCCAATTTTTTTGATAACTTCTGGCTAAATGAATTGAATAAATACATCAATATACCAAATGTTTGATAATCCTGTTGCCCTAAAATAGGTGTAATATAATTCCAAATATGTTTTTCTAGCCACTGTGTATCGATACTTAAAATAATCTCTTGGCATAATTTTGTATTGCCATCTAAATATCGCATAATGTTGATAATTTCAGGTAATAAGCTTATTTTGATTGCTTCTGGAAATTGTTTGATCAAGTGTAATAACAAGGGATCAAACTTTTGGGTTAAATGTGTTTTAATTAATTCAACGGCTTTAGGCTGATTAGCTAATAAATAGAGTTTATTTAATAAATTATCCTGTAGATTAATGCAGTCGGTTAAAAACTGATTTATATCATTAAATGAGTGCATATTTTGGGTTACCTGTTTTATCTATGATGTTGCTCAAAGTTTT
The DNA here is from genome assembly GCF_057063585.1 of Gilliamella sp. X-60. NCBI lineage: Bacteria > Pseudomonadati > Pseudomonadota > Gammaproteobacteria > Orbales > Orbaceae > Gilliamella > Gilliamella sp. X-60. The sequence goes on from NZ_JBXSQJ010000017.1 coordinate 22,948, forward strand.
ATCTGGCAAAACCATATCCAATTATCATGATGAAAATAGAATGCAATATTGTTATCAGGGCAGATAAGTAGGCTATCATCATGAATATTATCTAGACAATGGGTTGATATTTCTATCCCATTGGTATAGGCATCATAATAATATCCTGATTTAATGGTATAGTGCTTTATAATTTGAGTAAATTTTTCAAAAGCATTGTTATCAATTCTTACACAATGGTGATTCAAATGTTTATCAAGATGTTTGATGTTATTGGCAAATTTCTGCCACTTTCCATTAATTAGAAAGTGATATCGTTGTTTTTTATCTTTCTTTATAAAGTTGTTTATAAAAAAATTTAGATGATTCATAGTATATTGAATATCAAGTTATGATTTGACGTTTATATATTGCCATTTTATCTTAAAAAATACCTTTTAATTGCTTTTTTGATATTTTGATCTGTTTAGCGATGACTTCTACGTAGAATGAATCACTTTGAATAATGTAATGCCAATAGTCACCGCGATCATATTGTTGCCAATTAGGGAAATGAGATTGTCGTTCATTGACTAATTGCTCAAGCCATGATGATTCAGGGATAACCCAATAACAAGAATTAACATCATCGCTATCACAATGGCTGTAGTAAGTGCACTGTTTGTTTCGTTCAAAACGCATTGCCCAAACATTAGAAAACTGGAATATACCCGTAAATTTAGAATACTTTGCAGGTTTATACCATATTTTACAATAGGCGGTTAACGTATCGCCTTTGGAATTTATGACAATGTCATCGTTGGGGGCTTGCCAAAAAGGAAGTTCAATGGGATAGGCATGATCTTTGGCTTGTGAGCATTGATAAGTGATACCATGATTGGTTAAGGTGGTTTGAATATACTCATCGTGGCTCTTAAGATATTCATCTTCCGTTATCATAAAGGTAAGAATATAAGATGGACTAAGAACAATATCAAAAATGCGATCGATTTTGTCATAAACCACTATAGTAAAATCATTTAACTTAGCTTTAGCGATACTGCTATCATTTTTGTAGGTGAATGTACTGTTAAAGGCTTGCGCAAGCTTGGCTAATAGTTGCTCAAATGAGCAATCCTCATTAATTAACAATCTTAACCATTTTTGGGGCGTATTCATCTGTTCCTGCTTAGCACTATTACTCTGCGATTAATTTAAGGCTGAACCGGTAAAAATATTCGCCAGTTTGCCAATAATATTTATCAATTTTAATCTTTTTGGGGATGAATTGTTAGGCTAATCTTATTTTTTATTATTTGAATAATTTTATTAAACGATTATTTTAAATTGAAGATAGCACTGAAAGTTGATTGATAGTTTTGCTATTTACTAATTTGTTAACGCTATCTATGCATAGATTGTCATAGGTAGGATTTTTGTTTCTGTTAAATCTAAATCACCATATAACAAATATGCGTGGATATTGATATTATAACGTTTTCTCAAATTAGCATTTAATTAATCGCGCAACTATTTAAAAAATAGCAGTGCGACGCGTAAGTCGCACCGTTATTGCTTATATTATTGTTAGTGTCGTTGAATCGATTTAAATTTTTCTGTCGTTTGCTTTAATGCAATTTCTGTTGGTAAACGCTCCATCGAGCTTGCGCCATAAAATCCATTACAATCAGGACAATTTTTTAAGATATATTCAGCATCTTCTGGAGTAGCAATAGGGCCACCATGACATAAAATAATAATGTCTGGACGAATAGCTTTAGCCGCTTTTGCCCATTGATTGATTAACGGCACACAGTCAGCTAGTTTCAGTGCCGTTTCTGCACCAATACTTCCACCTGTTGTTAGTCCCATATGGGGTACTAAAATATCTGCACCCGCTTTAGCCATATCGATCGCATTTTGTTCGCTAAATACATAAGGTGTTGTAAGCAGATCTTTTGCATGTGCTTTGCGAATCATTTCAACTTCTAAAGCGTATCCCATTCCTGTTTCTTCTAGGTTTGCTCTGAAGTTACCATCAATAAGCCCAACAGTTGGAAAGTTCTGTACGCCAGCAAATCCCGTTTCCTTTAATTGATCTAAAAATTGGTCAAATTGACAAAAAGGATCTGTGCCATTTACACCCGCTAGCACCGGCGTATGTTTGATTACCGGCAATACTTCTTTAGCCATATCCATTACAATTTCGTTAGCATTGCCATAAGCAAGTAATCCAGCTAATGAACCTCTACCAGCCATACGGTAACGTCCAGAATTATAAATAACAATAAGATCGATACCACCAGCTTCTTCACATTTTGCTGATAATCCTGTACCTGCACCACCACCTATAATTGGTTGACCTTTAGCAATCATATCGTGGAATTTTTTTAACAATTGAGTTCGTTGACTACTCATTATATTCTCCAAATATTTATTTCATTATCTTTGTAAATTCGTTGATGATCAGATCACAAAACTGCGGTGAGTTTATATGATAGGAGGTTTTTATTAACTTTCTTTTTTCAGTTTGGATAAAGGTTTTTTCAAATTCATCAATAAATGCTTGATTAGCTTTTGGTGACCAAAAAGCACCATCTTCAATATCTAAAGCCGAAAATCCACCTTCAGGAATAATAAAAGTGACATAACCTTGGCATTGATTAAGTTTATTTGCGATCCAATTAGCCATTTTTTTGTTTTCTTCTGGCGTTGTTCGCATTAAGGTCACTTGTGGATTATGTGGATAAAACAGACGATCTTTATATTTTTGTGGGATAGTATCAGGGCTAGCAAAATTTACCATATCAAGTGCGCCACACGATCCAATATAAGGTATTTGGCTTCTGGCAATGGCACCAAAACGGTCTTCATCACAAGCTAAAACGCCATCGAATAAATAATCACCTACTTCAGTTGTTGTGATATCAAGTACCCCATGCAATAAATGGCTATCAGTGAGTTTTTCCATCGCTTTGCCACCACTGCCTGTAGCATGAAAAACCAAGCAATCATATTGATCGTGTAATTTATCTGATACCGATTGAACACATGTCGTTGTGACACCAAACATAGTCAATCCAATGGCAGGCTTATCTTCAATCGTATCTTGGGCTTTAAATAGAACCGAGCCAGCAATAAAGTTAGCCGCATTGGTTAAAACTTTTCTTGATATAACATTAATTCCAGCAATATCAGTAACCGAATACATCATTGCAATATCACTTGCACCAATATAACCCGAAATATCGCCAGATGCCATTGTTGATACCATCAGTTTAGGAATTCCAACAGCGAGTGATTGCATAGCAGGAGTAATTAATGCTGTTCCACCTGAACCACCTAAACCCAGTATGGCTTCTACATCATTTTGAGCCATCAAAAATAATTTGAACGCATCAGCCATTGCAACAATTGCTTTGCCTCTATCGCCGCAAAAAACAGCTTGTTTACCATTTGGATGGTAACTAGCAACGGTTTCTGCGACGATAGCGGCTAAATGATTATATTGATGAGGTTGTGTAGAAATATCGACAATTTTACAGTTGAGTTTTTTCAAATCGAGAAGATTTTTGATATAAACGATTTCTTCCCTTTTTGTATCTAATGTTGTAACTAAATAAATTGTACGAGTTGATGCCATTTATTATTCCTAAATAAGTTAATTAGGTAGATACTTGTAACAAAAGGATGATGAATTGTCATACATTACATATCAAAAATAAGACTTAAGTCTCATTTTTTGTGGGGTGATAAATTTTAACTAATTTATTAAAATGCGGTATCATGTTTACGATTACTACAAATTAAAGATATATCAATGATTCAAAAGACTTTAGTACCTTCCTCAATATATACTGGCGTAAAAAAACGGACTTATGAACGTTTAATTAATACTGCATTAGAAGCATTAGAACAGGGCTGTGAACTCACTATAACCGAACTTGCTGATAAATCTGGTATATCCCGAGCAACCGCATACCGCTATTTTCCGACACAAAGTGCTTTAATTACAGCTGTGGTTGAAAGTTCATTAGAACCTATTTTTAGTTGGCGATCAAAAAAACAAAATGCAGAAGAACGTATTCATGATTTTTTAGCTTTTGCTTTTCCACAAATGTTAAAACATGAAGGGGCATTGCGTGCTGCGATAAAGGTCTCATTACAACAATGGGCAACAGAACGAGCCTCATTATCACCACAAACCGAAAACTTGGTGCGGGGTAATCGCAAAGAAATCCTTTCAACACTATTGTTACCTCTTAAAACTGAACTGCCTGAAGAACTTTATGATAAAGTAATTTATGCTATTTCAATCATTTATGGCTCTGAAATATTTATGATGTTTAAAGATATCTGGAAGCTTGATGATCAGTCTGTAATATCGCTATCGCAATGGATAGCTAAAGCAATCATTAATCAAGCCAAACAAGATGCGTCGAAAATTTGATTGGATATCGAAAATAACTCAGCGCCACAATTTTGCTTAGTCATTATTCTATTATAAAAATCAAGAGATTTTATAAAAAAGCAGACAATATAAAATGATGATTCATCTCTATTTAGATATTTGAAGTAGGAAACTATAGTGAAAAAGTTTGTTTTTATTCTCATTTTTTGTCTTTATGGTTGTGCGCACAAGCAATTACAAAGCTTGCCTAGTCATGATACGATTATAAAATTAATTGTTGATGAAAGTGCTGGGGTTATTGCCGAATCAAAGGAATACTCTTACCAATTTACTAGCCATGATGCAATTAAAGAACTCAAAAGCTATCGTGGATTTTTGTCTGAAACTAAAGATGATATTGAAAGTGTATCAATTAGATTTTATCAAGAAAGTTTAAGTGATGAAATTATTGCTCGATATAGTAGTTTTATCTCAGAAACAAAAATCTTAAACAATAAAAACTTATTGGCAAAATATAAATCAAAATTAATTTTGAAAGATGGTTATTATCAAGTGCACTTTAAAATTAAAGGAAAAGTCTATAAACAAGCCAATACGATATCCGATCAATATTTATTGCCAAAACCAATTAAAGTATCAGTTAGACCAAAGCATGAACTAGACTCAAATGATGATATTACTGGCGACGTAGCCGGGTTAATTATATTACCAATTGTTGTTCCACTGATGATGATTGGCTGTTTTATCGGTCCTTGTTAAACAGCATGTAAAGCTAAATTTGAATCATGATTTATTAACTCAATTAAAGCGAGCCATTAAAATTTATTGCATTAACTTATTTAATATTAATTTTATACTGAAATTATTCAATAAATGGCTATTTTAAGTTAACATCATAAAAGCTGAACATTTAATAATGTTCAGCTTTTATTGACAATATTTATGATGATTTTAACAACGTTAATAATAGCGTATTCACGTTCAAATTTCACATTCTAAAATCGAAAAAATTTACATTTATCTTGCTAGCAATATTCTTGTATTTAGTGGTATTGAATGGATTGTTTAAATTGTTCATCGTGAACCAAAAGTAAGCAGGTATTACTTGATAATACCGCTTGTTGTAAGCGTTGTTTGTCGTGTTCATTAAGATCGTTAATGCAAGCAACGATATAACTACAGGTTTTGCTTCGTAAAGCCTTTTCTATCGTCGATATTAAATTTTCATTTTTTAAATTACTTAAATGAATAACTTTTTGTTTGTCGAGTCCAGCAGTATTGATCCATGCACGTTTTAACATTGGCCGATTTGATAGCCATAATTGCCATTTTTTAGCTTTATTCAATGATTTTAATAAAGGTCGCTGTTGTTGTAACAGTTGTTGGAAAGGCGATTCAAAGTGAATAGCCATAAGTTGTTGCGATGAATGTTCAATTAACATAATAACCTCGATACTGTTTTTATATACAGTGTATATTAATACAGTGTTTTGCCGTTGTAAACTCTATTTATGAACATTTTTTGTATTATTTATAAATAGTACAACATCACGGACGCAACCATTGATATGACAAGATTCCTAAAAAAGTTGTTAAAACTGATCCAACAACATGTATAAATATTGTTGTTAATCCCCAAAATATTCGGCCTCCTTGTAAAAAGTTAACAATTTCGGCTGAAAAAGTTGAAAAGGTTGACAGACCACCACAAAAACCCGTTATCACAAGTAATCGCCATTCGGCTGAAAGATTAGAGTGATTAAAGAAAGCAATAGCAAAGCCAATAATATAACCTGCAATTAAATTAGACAGTAGTGTGCCTAGCGGAATTGCAAAAGCAATAATATTCAATTTAAGCGATAAAAACCAACGCAATAAACCACCTGCCACAGAGCCAACTGAAATGGCTAAAATAAGTTTCAACATAGATAATCCTTAATTAGCAAAAACGAAATCTAACCGCATTAAGATAAAATGCAGCCTTTTACTTACAATAATTAACACGTTAAGGTAAACATCACATTAATTAACAAAAAATTTAGTTATGATTATAACGATAGAAGATAGAAACGAATATCGTTTTATCCAAGTTTTATTTTTGTGTTTATTGAATAATAATAAATAAAGTCAGGACTTAATATGATTTGCCTATACAATTAATTTAATCATTAGGAAATTATGATTTGATTAGGCTAAAATAGCCATTAAAAATTGATATAGCAAAGGGGGAAATATTGTGTTTACAGGAATTGTACAAGGAGTGGGTCAAATTATTGATATTAAAGATCAAGATAAATTAAGAACATATAAAGTCAAATTACCGCATCAATTAACCGATAAAATTGAAATTGGTGCTTCAATAGCCAATGATGGCTGTTGTTTAACTGTGACAGGCTTTGATAAAGATGTCGTATCTTTTGATATTATGGAAGAAACCCTAGCATTGACTACATTAGGTGATAAAAAAATCAATGATTACGTCAATATCGAGCGTAGCGCCAAATATGGTGACGAAATTGGTGGACATGTGATGTCTGGGCATATCTCTTGCACCGCAACCATTATTGATATTCAAAAAACCGCAACAAACTGCCATATGGCGTTAAAGTTGCCACCACAATTTAGCAAATATGTATTATATAAAGGCTTTATTGGAATCGACGGCGCTAGTTTGACCGTTGGCGAAGTTAACGATAATTGCTTCCATATCCATTTAATTCCTGAAACACTTACAATTACCACATTAGACGCTAAAAAAGTCGGAGATAAAGTCAACATTGAAATTGACTCACAAACTCAAGCCATTGTTGATACTGTTGAACGAGTATTAGCCGCAAGAGAATGATAATATTAATCGAATTTGTGTCATATTTAAGCTAATTTGTGCTGATTATAGATTGAAAATTCCTTATGATGGCTTTTATTTAATAGTCAAAAGAGGCTAACATGCGTATTTTGTACAAAGCGAAAGCCATTATTTATAGTACATTATTATTGAGCACAAGTTGCAGTTATGCGGCACAATTACAATTAACTAGCACTGATCTTATCGATAAAGGGTTTACTGCTCGGTTTATATCCAATCCATTTGGTTGCCAAGGCGAAAATATATCTCCGCAAATTTCATGGCAAAATCTACCCAAAGCGACAAAAAGTTTAGTATTAACTATGTATGATCCTGATGCACCAACGGGTTCTGGTTGGTGGCATTGGGTGATTGTTAATATTCCTGTACAAACGCCGTTTATTAAACAATCAGCAGGAAATAATCCCAATTTATTACCTAAAGGAAGTAGGTTAGTACGTAATGATTTTGGCGTGATAAATTACGGTGGTCCATGTCCTCCGCTAAATTCGACTCATCGATATCAATTTACACTTTATGCACTAGACATTGATCACATTGAGGTTGATGAACAAACCACACCAGCTCTAATTGGTTTTATTGCTAATTCGCATCAAATAGCGAAGGCAGATATGATTTACTCCTACTCACGTTGATATTGGTTAATAGGCTATTAGGATTATGGATTTTGCTTCAATTGGTCGAGTGACTTATATAACACAACGTTGCAATCAAACCCTAAAGCAGATTCAAAGCAATGATCCTATGATTGTCTATGTCATAAATGGCGAAAAACAGATTGAATGTGAGGGCGAATATTTTAAGGTAAAAACAGGTCAATTAGTCCTAATTCCAGCAGGTAATTTAATGAATATAAATAATTTTTATATTGATGATAAGGATTATCAAGCCATCTGTTATTCTTGGCATGCACAGTTAATAGACCAATTTGCTTTATCTCATCTTTATCAGAGTAGTCAAATTCTTAAAAAAATTAAAGTTGAAACAATATTACCTGAAACTTTTATTACTCGATTGATACAGATTAAAACAGAATTATTGACACATAACCAATGCAATTCTAATCTTGTTAAACATTTATTTATTGAATTATTAATCAGATTATCTGCATTTGGTGTGTATTTTCCCCTGAATAATAACCCAAAAATTAGCCAAAAAATTCGAGAAATTATTAACCAGCAGCCAGACAAAAAGTGGCAGGCAGCAGAAATTGCTAAACAATTTGCTATGAGCGAATCAACTTTAAGGCGACATCTTGCTTTAGAAGGATATAATTTATCCAAAATTATCTTAGATATAAGAATGAATTTTGGTTTAATGCTGTTACAAACTACCCAAAAAACGATCCTACAAATTGCCCAAGAAGTGGGATATGAATCAGGCTCTCGTTTTGCTTTTTACTTTAAACAACGTTTTGGGTTTTCACCAAAGAGGCTACGTTAGTCAATTTTTTATCGCTAACATTTAATTTTATTTATTGAATTATTTTTTATGCATGTTCATTACCATGGTTTATCAAATCACTGTATATAGCGACAAAGTTCTTACAGGTTGTCAATTATTTTCTCATAGTAATCAATTTTTATGATATAAAGTTTACAAGTGTTAAGCCAATTGATACGATCTATATCTAGTTATTTTTTATATTTATCAATTATGCTTTATCTTATTTTTGTAACAATTATTTGGTCATTCTCATTTAGTTTTATTGCGGTTTATTTAAGTGGACAAGTGGATTCTTGGTTTGCTGTTGTGATGCGAGTGCTACTTGCCTTTATGACTTTTATTCCATTTTTACGTTTTAAAAATATTTCTTTTAAGCAGATGTTGCTTTTAATGGGAGTGGGGGCATGTCAATTAGGGATTATGTACTTTTTTTATTATAATTCTTTTCAATATATTTCGGTGCCTGAAGTCCTGTTATTTACTATTTTTACACCAATTTATGTCACAGTTATTTATGATTTATTGCAGCATCATTCATTAAGACTTAGCTATCTTTTAATGGCAATTATTGCGGTAGTTGGCGCGGCTATTATTCGCTATGATCATATTAGTGCTAATTTTATTATTGGTTTTTTATTGATCCAGGGCGCTAATATCGTTTTTGCATTAGGTCAAGTAGGATATAAAAGGATTATGGAAGTTTATCCAATGCCCCAACATCAAGCTTTTGCGTGGGTTTATTTAGGGGCTGTGGTTGTTGCTATTTTAGGCTGGCTGTTGTTTGGTGATGCATCAAAATTACCAACAATTAGTTTGCAATGGGGAATTATTATTTGGCTTGGCGTAGTTGCTTCTGGTGTGTGTTATTTTTTGTGGAATTATGGTGCAACTAAAGTGGATTCGGGCACTTTGGCTATTATGAATAATATGGTTATTCCAACAGGGATTTTGGTGAATGTGGTGATTTGGCACCAATCACTAGACTGGGTACGCTTTATATTAGGTAGTGTAGTCATTATGTTGGCACTACTGCTACACTACAAAGTTAAAAATCGCTCATTAAGTTAAAAACAATAATCTGTAGGAATTACTCGCGTTATTGACAGTAATTTGAGAAACGACCGTCATAAATAGACATAAAAACAGAACTAACACCAAATCAAAGATTGGCGATATGGGCTTATATTATAAAGAAAAATAACCGCCACTGATTTGGCTAAACGTTTTGGTGAGTCGTCCGACCATTTGTAACCTGCTAAAAAAACCTGATTGAAGCTATTTGTCTTCTTAACCGGTAACAACAAGTGTTATAAAAACATCAATTATGTCGTTAAATATCTGATTAAAATTGAAAAATAGATTAAAGAGCTATTAAGACGGCAAGCCAAACATTCATTTTTCAGGTGATATGTTTTGTAAAAAATATTCAGGATTCTATACCGTTTGGTGATTAATTAAGACTCTGCAGTATCTTATTTATTAGGTTCAAAAGATAGAAAGTGATTTATTCACTTTTATAATATGGTTAAACCAAATAAGTTGATTTTAAGTAAAACGCATTATGCATTGTTAGCGGATGATTTGAATCATGAAGTGTAAGCAATCTGGTGTTTTGCTACAAATAAGCGTTTAAGGTAAATGTGTCATAATTGATAAAATTAACGGTGTTGTAATAGAAGATAGCGTCGTTGATATTAATAAGCTTGAAGCAATAGGACCTTGCAACACTTCAAACTGCCTTGCCATCATATAACAATTTATCGCAATTGAAACCGAACTGAGTAATACCACCACTTGCAATTCTAAACTTGGTAGTCCGATGAGCTTACCTACAATATAAGTAACAATAGGTAACACAGTCAATTTTAATGTGCAGATAGCTGTTGTAATTAAAAGTTTATCGCGAATTTTATATTCAGCCAGTCCCATTCCTAAAACAATTAATGAAAGAGGTGCTGTCATCTCACTCACCATTTTGGTTGATTTATCGATAAAGTTAGGTAACGGTAAACCAATAAAATTCACTACAATGCCTGTAAAAATTCCAATAATAATGGGATTTTTTGAAACATTTTTAAAGGCTTTAACAAGCCCTTTAGTTGAACATTTTCCCATTTGCACAAATTCAATAGAAACCGTCGCAAGCGTCCATAAAATTAACGCATTAAAGATAACGATAATGGCAACAATGGGGATAGCATTATCGCCTAATAACATTTTAATAATAGGAATACCAACAAACACGGTATTGGTGTAAATACTACCCATAGCAAACATTGTACTTTCTGAACCATTTAACTTAAATAATTTAGATGCAATTAGGCAACCAATCGCAAAGACAATAAAGGATCCTCCAAAAAAGACTAATAACAGTTTTATATCGATTTGCGAATGTTCAGAAAAATGGCTCATGATCTGAAATAGCATGATGGGAAATGCAATATAAAAGGTAAATTTGGTTAAACTATCGGTGACTGTTTTTTGCCAACGACCTAGTTTAACTGCTAAAAAACCTAATAAAATTAGCATAAAAAGGGGCAGGGTAGATAAAAACTGCGCCCATAATGTAGTCAGAAATTCCATAGTTATTATTTTATTGATGATTGCGTATGAAGTACCATTCTAAGTCAGTTGAGCGTTTTGAATCAAATTGATAGCCCTCTAGATTAAAACTTTTAATATCGTCACTCTTTTCAATGCAATTTTTTATAATGTATCGACTCATCAGTCCGCGTGCTTTTTTAGCATAAAAACTGATAACTTTATAGGTATCTTTGCTTTGATCTAAAAAGATGGGCTGAATAATAGTTGCGTTTAATTGTTTTGGTTTGATCGCTTTGAAATATTCGTTTGAGGCTAAATTGATTAATGTGCGATGTGATGATTTGGCTAGTTCGCTATTAAGGTGTTGAGTTAATTTATCGCTCCAAAATTGATAAAGATTAGTGTTATCGCCATTTTTTAAGCGGATCCCCATTTCTAAACGATAAGGTTGAATTAGGTCAAGTGGTCTTAAAATACCATAAAGACCCGATAATATTCTTAAATGAGATTGTGCAAACTTTAGATCTTTATCAGTAAAATCTTCAACATGTAATCCTTCGTAAACATCACCTTTAAAAGCAAGTATGGCTTGTCTTGCATTTTCAAGATTAAAATCACTATGCCAATTTTTGAATCTTTCATAATTAAGTTCGGCTAATTTTTCGCTAATAGACATTAAATTAGTCAAATTCTCAACACTTAATTTTTGGCAATCTTCAATGAGTATTTTAGTTGAGTTAATAAATTGAGGTAATGTATGATTTTGGGTTAATAATGGTGATTGGTAATCCAAAGTTTTTGCTGGAGAAATAATTGTTATCATAACGTATATAGCCTATTGTATTTTGCAATAAATAGGTTTATTTTACATCTAATTCAATCCAAAGGAGTAGCAAAATGAACATCGATAAAAAAGAAATACATGATATTAAATCTTGGGCTTCTGTTCGTGAAACCTCGATTGAAATTGCAGAGGCGATTTTTGAGCTAGCTAACCATGATGAAAAACTTGCCGAACAAATTTGGTCGGAAGGTAATGATGAAGTGTTGAAACTTGCGTTTTCTAAAACTAAAGCCGATAAGTTGTTCTGGGGTGAGCAAACTATTGAGCGTAAAAATGTTTAAATCTTTATGAATTTAACTTTCTTAGGGACAAGTGCTGGTTCCCCAACAGCAGAGCGCAATGTAAGTAGTATGGTGCTTGATCTTAGACAAAATAGGGGGAAGTTATGGCTTTTTGATTGTGGCGAGACAACTCAGATGCAAATGCAAAAAGCCAAATTTAGCCTTGCTAAACTTGAGATCATTTTTTTAACGCATTTACATGGTGATCATGTATTTGGGCTACCGGGCGTTTTAACATCCCGTTCTTTGATGCAAAATCAATCACCTTTAACATTGATTGCTCCGAAAGGAATTAAGCAGCTTGTCGAAACAGTTATTGAAATTAGCTATTCTTGGTTAACCTATCCGCTCAATATTATTGAACTTGAAGAAAACGGTATTGTTTTTGAAGATAATCAGTTTCAAGTTGAAGCAAAGTTATTACAACATCGTGTGCCGTGTTTTGGTTATCGTATTATTGAAAAAGATCTACCAGCTCAGCTTGATATCGATAAATTAAAGCAAGCTAATATTCAGGTTGGTTCTTATTATAGTGATCTAAAAAAAGGTAAAACGGTAACTTTAGATGATGGGCGCATTATTCGTGGAGTTGATTATCAAAGTAAAGTAAAAAAAGGCAAAAAGTTGGCTATTTTAGGTGATACCATACCTTGCCAAGCATCGATTGAGCTTGCTAATAATGTGGATTTGCTTGTTCATGAAGCAACACAAGAAAACGCACTAAAAGATAAAGCACTCGAACGTGGGCATTCTACAACCACTCATGCCGCAACCATTGCCAAACAAGCCAATGCCAAGCGGCTTATTATGACTCATATAAGCCCTAGATATAGTTTGAATGATAATAAAAAGCTAGTTAATGAAGCAAAAAGTGTCTTTGTTAATACTGAAATTGCTACCGATTTTGCAACCTTTCACGTTTAATTAATCAACTTTCTTTTATTGAACTTCGCCGAGGTTATCGGCGAATTGAGATAATTAACTAAAGACAAAAATCCTTAATTAGTCTTTCTATAGTTACTTTGGTTGGTTTTAAAAAGTCCATTGAAATAAACTCATCCGGTTGATGTGCTTGTTCGATTGACCCCGGTCCTAATACAATTGTTGGCGAGATTTGATTTAAGTATGGTGCTTCGGTGCTATAGTTAACCGTTTCGGCACTATGGCCAACTAATTTTTCAATGTGCTGTAATGCGGGATGATCTTTTTTACATTCGTACCCCGGAATTGGCGCAACTTCATACTGTATCTCGATTCTATTTGGGTATTTATCCATAACGGGTTGTAGTGCTTCACAAAGAGCATGATAAAGTGAATCAACATCGTTATTGGGCAATGCACGAATATCAATCACAAGCTCACAACAACCACAAATACGGTTGGCCGCATCACCGCCATGAATAACACCTAAATTTAGGGTAGGGTAAGGTACGCTGAACCCGTCATTATGATATTGTTCTTTAAATTTTTGTTTTAGCACTAACAAGCGTTCAATGACTAAATTCATCACTTCGATAGCATTAATGCCTTTATCGGGATCGCTTGAATGTCCTGATTTACCAATCACTTTAATAGAATTAGAGATAAACCCTTTATGTGCGCGAATTGGGATTAACGATGTTGGTTCACCAATGATAGTGCAGTCAGGTTGTAGTTTGGTATTCTTGGCAAAAAATGCCGCACCAGCCATTGATGTTTCTTCATCGGCAGTGGCAAGGATATAAATGGGTTTAGTTAACTTTTTAAGATCAATATCACGCAGAGCATCTAAAATAAAGGCAAAAAAGCCTTTCATATCTGCGGTACCAAGCCCATACAGCTTATTATTTTCTTCGGTTAGTTTAAAAGGATCTTTAGTCCACTGCCCATCGTCAAACGGAACAGTGTCACTGTGTCCACTTAACAATAACCCGCCTTGTGTTTTATTTTCGCTGTTTGAATAAGTAGCTAACATATTATATTTATGGCGAGTATTAGGAACGGGTTGGATATCAATAACAAAACCTAAATCTTCAAACCAACTTGCTAACTTATCGATAAGTGGTTTATTAGAATAATCTAATTGCTCGTTAGTAACGTTACTAATTGTTGGTGTTGAAATTAGCTCGTTATACAGTGTTAAAAAAGATGGTAGTGTCATAAAATTACCTTATAAGAAATCAATCAAGATATATCGATTAAGAATTTTATAAGCATAGCATTTACTTTATCATTTGCATATAAATAACCCTGTTGTCCCAATTGATGTTTTACGTTTTGATGGTATTCAATATGCACATTAACTAATGCATAGTTAGCTGATTATGACTTAAATTCAATATTAAATTTGTTGATTACATCACCACATTGTTAATAAATTATTTGAAAATATAAAATAATAAGTCTTTTATTATAGGTAACTTATCAATTAGCAACAGGTATATCATACATTAGTGTGTCATGTAGTGATGTTATTAATTCCAGAACTATTAATAATATATAAAACCGCCCTGCTTAAATTAGAGTTTTTAGCTTTTATTGCGATTGTTTTATGAACAGATATTATTTGCCATAAACATTTGATACTATTTAAACAATGCAATTAATTAGACTATAACGATTTGTTATCTCGTTAAAATTTATTATGAATCGTTTTAAAAATAAGGTGTTATATGAAAAATATAAGCAGGAAGTGGATTGTTATTGCAGTTGTCATTGTTGCTGTTATTTTTATTTTATGGCAACAATTGAAAACCGATGGATATGGTTCAGATTTTATTAGTGGCAATGGACGTATTGAAGCGACTGAAATCAATATTTCAGCTAAATTAGCTGGTAGAATAGAAAAAATTAATGTTGATGAGGGCGATTTTGTTAAAGCCGGTCAAGCTTTAGTTGTCATGCAAACGGATACCTTACAAGCACAACTTAACGAAGCCCAAGCACAACATCGACAAGCGGTCAGTAATGAGGCAAGTGCTAAAGCGCAAGTAGCATTAAAAATGAGTGATAAAGTTGCGGCACAAGCAGGTGTAAGCCAAAAAGAAAGTGACTTAGATATCGCCTCAAAACATCTACAACGAACTACCGCCCTATATCAAAAAGGCGCAATATCAATTCAACAATTTGATGATGATACTGCTAAAGTAAACAATGCTAAAGCAGCATTAGATTCTGCAAAATCACAAGTTACTGCTGCTGATGCGGCAATTGCTGTAGCCGAAGCGGGTGTTGATAGCGCCACATCGGCAATCAATGTTGCCAGCGCTAATATTAGAAGAATTCAAGCTGATATCGATGATAGTACTTTAATAGCGCCTGTTGATGGTCGTATTCAATATCGTATTGCTCAGTTAGGTGAAGTTTTACCGTCGGGCGGTAAAGTACTAAATTTAGTTAATTTGTATGATGTTTATTTAACTTTCTTTTTACCTGAAACTGTCGCGGGTAAGGTGGCTATTGGTGATGAAGTCAGACTTATTTTAGATGCGTTACCAGATAAAGCGATTTCAGCTAAAATTTCCTTTGTTTCAAGCGTTGCCCAATTTACGCCAAAAACCGTTGAAACAAAAGATGAACGTCAAAAATTGATGTTTAGAGTTAAAGCACAATTAAGCCCTGAATTATTAAAATGTTATATTACTCAAGTTAAAACAGGCTTACCTGGTGTGGCTTGGGTTAAGCTTGATCCTAAAACGCCATGGCCAGCTGGCTTATCTGATATTGCAAAATGTCCAACCAAATAATTGGAGATAGCAGATGTCAGATTCAGACAATAAGAATTTAGTTTTATTAAACGAAGCTAAATCCATTGATGATGCAGTGGCAAAAGTAAGCAATGTCACACTACATTACAAAAAAAACTGTGCACTCAATAATATTAATTTGACCATTCCACCGCGATGCATGGTGGGTTTTATTGGGCCTGATGGCGTGGGTAAATCGAGTTTATTATCGCTGATCGCTGGTGCGCATGTTATTCAAGAAGGCTTAGTGTATGTTTTAGATGGTGATATGAAAGATAAGTCGCACCGTAAAAATGTTTGTACACGTATTGCCTATATGCCGCAAGGATTGGGCAAAAACCTTTATCCTACTTTATCGGTTGAAGAAAATTTGCAATTTTTTGCTCGTTTGTTTGGCAATGATGTGGCTGAGCGTCGTCGCCGTATTGATGAATTAACGCGTAGTACTGGATTATACCCATTTTTATCAAGACCGGCAGGGCGACTGTCCGGTGGTATGAAACAAAAAGTTAGCTTATGTTCGGCGTTAATCCACGATCCTGATTTGTTAATTCTTGATGAACCCACAACGGGGGTCGATCCGCTCTCAAGAGCCCAATTTTGGCAGTTAATTAACAAAATTCGTAAACAAAGGCCGCAAATGAGTGTGATTGTGGCAACCGCCTATATGGATGAAGCCCAAAACTTTGATTGGTTAGTTGCGATGTATGGCGGTAAAATTCTTGAAACTGGCACACCAAACTCATTACTAGCTAAGACAGCAAAAGATAATTTAGATGATGCATTTATTCAGCTCATGCCAGAAAGCGCTAGACAAGGTTATCAAACTGTCGAAATTCCACCTTTAGATCTTAATAAAGATTTACAACTTGCTATAGAAGCAAAAGATTTAACGAAACAATTCGGTAATTTTATTGCTGTTGATCATGTTAATTTTTCAATTAAACAAGGTGAAATATTTGGCTTTTTAGGCTCAAATGGCTGTGGTAAATCAACCACCATGAAAATGTTAACGGGTTTATTACCGATTTCATCAGGTGAGGCATGGTTATTTGGTAAACCGGTTGATGCAAGTGATATTAATGTTAGGCGTCATTTAGGATATATGTCTCAAGCATTTTCTTTATATAGTGAGTTAACGGTCAAACAAAATTTAGTTCTACATGCACGTCTGTTTGGTATTGAAGAAAGTAAAATTTCCACTCGTGTTGAAGAATTACTGAAACGTTTTGGTTTAGAACAGGACGCAGAAAATCTGCCCGATAGTTTGCCTTTAGGGGTAAAGCAACGGCTTTCATTGTCAGTTGCTGTTGTGCATAATCCGCAAATTCTTATCCTTGATGAACCAACATCAGGTGTTGACCCCATTGCTCGTGATGATTTTTGGCGTTTGATTATCGAACTTTCTAGAAAAGATAAAGTAACGGTGTTCATCACAACTCACTTTATGAATGAGGCTGCAAGATGCGATAGAATTTCATTAATGCATGCGGGTAAAGTATTAGCAAGCGATACGCCAGATAACATTATCAGCTCCAAAAATGCTAAAACACTAGAAGAGGCCTTTATTAACTATCTTGTTGATGCAGGGGCTGATGATAGTAATGCAGAAGAACACGCTGTTGAACCAACAAAAGAAATACTCAATCAAGCAACAAAAACATTACCAAACAATCACCTTCAAGGATTTAGCCTTACCCGTATGATAGGTTGTCTATGGCGTGAGACTCTTGAATTATCTCGCGATCCTTTGCGAGCATTATTAGCGTTATTAGGCTCAGCAATTTTAATGTTGGTTATGGGATATGGCATTACGATGGATGTTGAGGATCTGCGTTTTGCTGTGCTTGATCGCGATCAAAGTGTAATCAGCCAAAATTATACTCTAAATTTGTCGGGCTCTAAACGTTATTTTATTGAAAGGGCACCTATCACTGATTATAACGATATGGATGCGCGGTTACGCAGTAATGACATTGCTTTAGCGATTGAAATTCCACTAAATTTTGGTCGTGACATACAACGAGGCGATCCCGTTGATATTGCCATTTGGATTGATGGGGCAATGCCAGTACGTGCCGAAACAATCAAAGGCTATGTGCAAGGCATGCATCTTGCTTGGTTAAGTGAAAAAGTAAAAGAAGTAACAGGAAAATCCTCAACTAGCTTGGCAAATATAGAAACAAGATACCGTTATAATCCTGATATCAAAAGCTTACCTTCCATGGTACCGGCGGTAATACCTATTTTATTATTAATGATTCCATCAATGCTGGCAGCTTTATCGGTCGTACGTGAAAAAGAGATGGGTTCGATTATCAATTTATATGTAACACCAGTAACTAAAGCTGAATTTTTGCTAGGCAAACAAGTGCCTTATATCATTATTTCTATGTTTAGCTTTTTATTATTGTTATTTATGGCAATCACCATTTTTGGTGTGCCTGTAAAAGGAAGCTTGTTTACTTTGTGCCTAGCTGCATTTGCTTACTGTATTATTTCAACTGGTTTTGGTTTGTTGGCTTCGACTGTCACCCGTAGCCAAATTGCCGTTATCTTTTTAACTTGCGTAGGGACAATGTTACCAGCAATTCAATTTTCAGGATTGCTCAACCCTGTCGCATCTCTAGAAGGCGGTGGCCGTTATATTGGCGAGGTGTATCCAACAACGCATATGCTAATTATTGCTCGTGGTGTGTTTAATAAAGCGCTTGATTTTATCGATCTGCATAATTCAATATTTGCTTTATTGGTCACAATCCCTATTGTGTTGGGTGCCAGTATTTTTCTTCTTAAAAAGCAAGAAGGATAGATATTATGCAAAGTTTAATTAATATTTATCGCTTAGGGATTAAAGAGTTATGGGGGTTATTGCGTGATCCTATCATGTTGCTATTAATTGCCTATTGCTTTACCTTTGATATTTATATTGCTGCAACGGCCACTTCTGACTCGTTACATCATGCCTCGATTGCAGTTGTTGACGAAGATAACTCCCCCTTATCAAGACAAATTATTACAGCCTTTTATCCGCCAATGTTTAATACTCCTGTTAAATTATATTCAATGAATGATGTCGATCATGGTATGGATACGGATAATTATACGTTTGCTTTAAATATTCCGCCTAATTTTCAGCGTGATGTGCTAAATAATCAAAGTCCAGAAATTCAACTCAATATTGATGCAACCAGAATGGGGCAAGCGTTTGTCGGAAATGGCTACATAACGCAAATTATTACTGGTGAAGTGACTGAATATGTCAACCGTTACAGTAAGGTAACAAATTTGCCTGTTAATATACAAGTGCATACTGCTTTTAACCCTAATTTAACGCGATCTTGGTTTGGTTCGGTCATGGAAATTATCAATATTGTGACAACATTATCTATTATATTAACGGGTGCTGCCTTAATGAAAGAGCGCGAACATGGTACGATTGACCATCTTCTTGCCATGCCTGTTACCCCTTTGGAAATTATGATATCCAAAGTATGGTCAATGGGGCTTGTGGTATTAATATCAACTTGGGTAGCGTTGTTACTTGTTGTTCATAGTTGGCTAAATGTCCCAATTGCAGGTTCGGTAACTTTATTTTTAATTGGTGCAGCGCTACATCTTTTTGTGACAACGTCACTTGGCATCTTTATGGCAACAGTAGCAAAATCTACTGCGCAATTCGCAATGTTACTTATTTTAATTTTGTTACCGTTACAAATGCTATCTGGGGGAAGTACTCCGCGCGAAAGCATGCCAGAAATTGTGCAAAATATTATGATGTTTGCTCCAACAACCCATTTTGTTGAATTAGGGCAGGCAATATTGTATCGAGGTGCTGGCTTAAGTATGGTTTGGACTTCGTTCGCATGGTTATTGGCAATTGGTACCGTGTTCTTTTTAATTGCTTTAAGGCGGTTTCGTAGTTCAATTGTGAATATGGGATCATAATATCCCATATTTTATTGCAAAATTAGTACTATTATATTTTTAGTCACAGTTACTATTTATTGTACTTTTAAATATATACAATATTTTTTGCTCAAGCTGATAATTTTGTTGAACTGGATTTAGTTTTTATAATCGGTAAAGTAAATCAGCTATTTAACCAATGGCAATTCATCCCAACGAGTGGTATATCGCTGGCTTAGTAACTCTCGCTTTATTTGCCATGGTGCTGATTTTTGGATTCCTCCTAACTGAATTGTGTTTTTTCCCATTTTTTGATTAATTGAATCAATTGTCTTCATCAACATGTCACTTTTACGCTGCAATAAATGTGCTGGTTCAGTAATGAAAAAGTCAGGTTGGGAATAACTATTTTTAGCTTTTAAATCCAGTAACATAACGCCTGATTTCATAAATGAAAAATCTTGCCGATAAATTACCTGTAAACCCTTTTGCGCAGCTTGAATAATTAATCGCGAATCGTTTGTTGGAAAAGCAAGGGGTATCACAATGGAGGGATGATATTGTGATGTGTTTGTACAAAATTGATTTGTTTTTAAAAAAACAAGAACAGCATTAGTTACTGATTGTTGTTGCCTTAGTTTTTCGGCTGCACGACTTGCATTTATACGGATTGCTTCTTGCAAATCAAATAATTCACCGGTTAGTTTGCCAAAACTACGCGAGATCATAATGTTCTTTTTAGGGAAAGATAGATCATCTAATTCAATACAGCTAGTGCCTTGTAATTCCAACACGGTTCGTTCTAATACTACCGAAAATTTTTGTTTAATCTGTGTTAGATTTGCTTGCTTTAAATCCCAAGCTGTATAAATTCCTAAATTTTGTAATTTTTTAGCAGTATGTCGACCTATGCCCCAAATATCATGGATAGCAAATGTTTTTAATATTTTTGTGAGCGATTTTCGCTCTGTGGGTAAACAATAAACATTTTGATAAATAGCTTGCTTTTTGGCTATGTGATTAGCTAACTTTGCTAAAGTTCGAGTCGGTGCGATGCCAATACTGACAGGTATCCCTGTATCACGCTTTATGATTTCTTTTAATTTTAGGCAATGAGATATTACATCGGTAAATCCATTTAATTGGATAAATGCTTCATCAATAGAATAGAGTTCAATATTTGACGTATAATTTCGTACAGTATCAAAGACACGCTGGCTCATATCGCCATAAAGTTCGTAATTGGAGCTTAGTAGAGTAATTTGCTGACGAATTTTAGAGGGAATTTGATAAGCAGGCATTCCCATAGGAACAAGTTGCTTTAATTCATGGGAACGAGCAATAACACAACCATCATTATTTGATAAGATACCGATTGGTTTTCCTTCTAATTTAGGATTAAACACGCGTTCGCATGAAACATAAAAATTATTACAATCAATCAACCCAATTATACATGCGCTCGTTTTCGTAATGAATGAATGGTGTGTATTACAATACCCCAAATGTGTACCTCTTTTCCAGTCAAAGATATAGGCTGAAAAAGCTCATTACCCGACAATAAATAAGGTTGATCTTCAATTGTTCCCAAACATTTACAAGTAAGTTCACCATCAACAGCTGCGATCACAATATCATCAATTTTCGGTTCTAAAGCTCGGTCAACAATTAACAGATCACCATTAAAAATACCATAGCCAATCATAGAGTCGCCTGCCACTTTAATATAATATGTTGCGCTAGGGTGTTTTACTAAATGTTCGGTTAAATCAAGTTTCGTTTCTAAATAATCATCGGCTGGTGAGGGGAATCCTGCTCTGACTGGGATATCAACCAAAGATAAGTGATTTTTGATAGTAGCATCAGCGGTACCAATTACAAGACAATATTTACTCAAGAAAATTCTCCTAAAAATCAACGTGCAAATTTACACCACGTTACAAGATTCGTGATAAAATACGGCATATGTATAAATATACAGTGTAGAATTTTTGATTCAATAAAAATCAGTGTAAAAAAATAGAAATAGAGTAAAAATCATTGCGTCCCTTTGCTGTAATTATTAGATATGCAATCATTATTGATATATTTAGACTGATAGTTGAGTGGCATATTTTATATTGTGGTAATTGATAAAATAGTCTCTCCTAATTAAATTGATACAATTTGTATTACCGATTTTACAATGCTACATAAATGATTTACATTGTATTAAAATTTTATTAATTAATTTAAAACATATTTCACAGTATCTTGAATTATTTATTCACTGCCATATATATAGTTTCTAGTAACATGATTTTTAAGTAGTAAATTAAATATATAGATTAGTCAATTTATTATCTATATTGATGATGTTTTTATGACCGAAAAGATCGCATAAAAAAATTACTATTTAGGTTAATTCGATCGCATATTGATTTTTACCATAATTTGATAATTGCTTTATTAGTTTAAATTATATTTGTTTTTTTATAGGTAAAATTTATGTTTATTGATTTTTATCAAAAAAAATTTTAATGTTTTTGGTGTTTTTAAGTTAGTTGGCCTTTCTTGATTTACACAAGGTTGAGAAGAATAAGTATAATACTTTCCAAGTTACGATATTTGACGTTTAAATATACCAAGAGTTGTTATATTAATAATGTCTTTATTTTAATACGCTAAAAACAAAATAGCGTTAAGTTATATCAAGTTTTAAACAAGGTGGAATGTAGTTTTGCAAATATAGTTTTGTAGTTAATAGTGTATATTCGATTTTGTTATCCCTTATTTTTGCTCGGTCATAAATAAAAAATCTAGTCCAAAGTTACCGACCCATTACCGAATTTGTATTTCAAGTAATATTATTTTAGGAGTTTTAAAAAATGAATTTAATCTGGTCAGCAGTTGGGCAAGTTGTTAGTTCTTGTCTTCCGGTCTTTTTGTTAATTTTTCTTGGTTGGTTATGTGTACAACAAGGAATTTTTTCAAAAGATTCTAAAAAATTATTATCAGGACTTGTATCAAACTTTGTTTTTCCTGCATTGCTTTTTGTGCATACGTCTCATGCCAAACCATCACAAATATTTAATGGTATTTGGATGATTGCCTTTTTCTGCACTATGTCATTTTTATGGATAATTTGCTTTTTAACCAATAAATACATTTTGCATAAAGAGTTAAAATCAACAGCAATGAATGCAATGCTTTGCTGTTTTCCAAATATGGGCGGAATGGGGGTGCCTTTTTTAACGTTGATGCTTGGGGCAGCTTCTACCATTTCGGTCGCGATTGCTAATTTTGTTGTCGCATTATCATTGATCCCAATGACAATCTTTTTATTAGAACTTTGTGATACTAAATTATCTGGCGGTAAAGTCACCGGCGATATGATTTTTAGTGCGGTAAAAAATTCGCTCATGAAACCGATGTTTTTAGCCGTGATTTTAGGGCTAATTGTTAGTGTCACCGATGGAACCCAATGGTTACCTCATTTTGTATTTAACACTTTTGATATTATGTCAAATGCCTGTAACTTTATTTCGCTTATTGCGGTAGGTGTTGGTATTCATGGCGTTAAATTGAAATTATCTAAACCATTATTGATCAATATTGTATTGAAAAGTTTTATTACACCAATTGTTGCACTTATTGCCGTATATCTATTTGGTATCACAGGGATGGAAGCAGAAGAGCTAGTATTCCTATTGGCAATGCCAACGGCATCAACAGCAGTTATTTTGGCTTATAATTGGAATGTTGAGCAAGAACAAGCATCAAGCATTTTCTTTGCATCAACGGTTCTATCTATCTTTATTTTACCAACTTTATTACTTATTATGGATTTCACCATTCCTGGTGTTGCTTAATAAATAAAAACTAGGCATTGATGCCCTCGTTTAGTTTTAAATGAGGGCATTTTTATTACCCATTATACGCTGCTTGCAAGCGACTTTTCTTTAATTACCAATGCAACCACAGAACAAACACACCCACCAATAGATTTAATTAATAAAATCCCAAATAAATCTGAAAATTTACAAAAAATAAGAAGTATTGATTTATCTGGTAATGTTACAGAGGTTAGATCATTTATTATCAATAATTTAAAATTAAATTCCTTTATTTTTAAACGTGTGGAAGTCGTAGAATATAACAGTTGGGGATTAAGTTTTTCTAGCGATAACTCTAATAATAACGAGAATGAAA
Organism: Gilliamella sp. X-60; assembly: GCF_057063585.1. Taxonomy (NCBI): domain Bacteria; kingdom Pseudomonadati; phylum Pseudomonadota; class Gammaproteobacteria; order Orbales; family Orbaceae; genus Gilliamella; species Gilliamella sp. X-60. The sequence goes on from NZ_JBXSQJ010000017.1 coordinate 47,123, forward strand.
ATATGGAACACCTAGTAATTGGACTAGGTTTGTTTGATGGTTATGTGTTAACTATTAATTATCCTGAAAGTAAAATAATAGTATCGGATAAAACGGATATTTCTGCTGACTTAGATAAAAAATGGATTCCAATTCCCTTTCATCTCAATGATGAAGGTTTAGTCATTGAGATGTCTGATGGTATAAAAGGTTATAAAATGATTTTAGATAGTGGAGCCACTATGTCAGTCATAAAAGAGCAATCCCTGTCACCTAAAACGATTAAAATAAATGATGATGAAAGTGATTATAAATTTGTCAATAATGTTGCTAATGATAATATCAAAGCTGTTATATTGGACTCCCTTCCTGCTGAGTTCCAGTCTGATGGATTGATCGGATTTGATTTTCTAAGTAAAAATATAGTTAAAATTGATTTCAAAAATAAGAAACTCTGGATTCAAGCAGTAGCAAAAAAATAATTTTATAGCGAACTTTAACATATTTAATTGAGTTTTCGCATTTGATACTCACTAATAAATAGTTTCATGAATATACAAAATTAAAGTAAAGATATTTAAGCATTAATATGTTTACTCTTAATATATTTTCTTTATCCCATTTAGCTTTTAAATCATCCTCGATAAGATCATCATAACAGCATTTTTCAACAATGAGAAATGTCCACATGGTAATCAAAAAAACACCCAAAATTTGCATTATGGCTAGTGCTAGTTAGTGGCACTTGCACAGTGAGAACAAACTGAGTAATGATATTACAAGGCAGTTAACGATAATTGAAAATCGTATTAACGTGCAAGTGAGTAAACCTGTCACCGAACGCCATCGTTATTATTTTGATTATAAAAGATTAATGTAAGACATAAATACGATAAAGCAAGGCATTAATCGCTATCAAAATCCTATTCGGGCACAACCGCATGCTCCAGTCATTTTTACAGTGGAATATCATACAGAGGATAAACCATGAGTTGGTTTGGCATTACGAACGGCAATTCAGCTAAAGCCATAATAAAACTCTCCTTTAGAAATCAAACTAAAAGGCAGAATTATTATATAAAATAAGATGTTCGTTTAAAACGATAAAAGTGTACTAGCTCGAACTCAAAGTGTACTAAAAATTGTATTAAATTTAAGTCCTGTGGGTATGTTTGGATACACTTCAGTATATGAAAAACAGCTAATGAATTGGAGCGGGAAACGAGGTTCGAACTCGCGACCCCGACCTTGGCAAGGTCGTGCTCTACCAACTGAGCTATTCCCGCATAGGTAAGAAGTGGTGCCCGGGGCGAGACTTGAACTCGCACGGCCAAAAAGGCCGAGGGATTTTAAATCCCTTGTGTCTACCGATTTCACCACCCGGGCTCAAAGCTGATTACTAAGAAGTAATTCGTTTTGAATGCAGTGCATTTTACCGATCTTATGATTTCAGTCAATAAAAATTTTAAATTAATCGTTTAACTGTTCAATGTTTGACTGATTGACGGTTTAAATAAAGTTATTTTTAATTTGAAAGGGGATGAGTAATTTTGTTTATACGAACTTTTTGAACAAAACTACTCATATAAAAAGATATTTAGATGGAAATATTAACCAAAAGTTATTCTTCTTCTAATAAATCGCTATGTGCTATCCATAAATATTGTAACATTGATAATAGCGTTAATACTGTTGCAATAAATAATGCTGCAAGACCTGCGTAAATAACAATGTCACAAGGGCGCCAAAGTAGCCAAGTTAGCGCTGTCATTTGTGCTATCGTTTTGATTTTACCAATTGATGAAACGGCTACATTGTTGCGTTTGCCGATTTCAGCCATCCATTCACGTAAGGCCGATACTATAATTTCGCGCGAAACGATAATAATTGCTGGAATTGAGATCCACCATGCTTGGTAATATTGGGTAATTAAAACTAGTGCAATTGTTACCATGATTTTGTCGGCGACTGGATCTAAAAATGCGCCAAACTTAGTTGTTTGACCTAAGCGACGAGCAAGATAACCATCTAATACATCAGTCACGGCAGCAATTAAAAAAATCAATGCAGAAAAAAAACCAGACCATTTATAGGGAAACAAATAAAATGCCAACACAAAAAAAGGGATTAAAATAACTCGAAATAGTGTTAAGGCTGTTGGAAAATTAATTTTCATGTGACATAAACTCTTTTTTTATTTTATTAATCAATGCATTAGAGATTGATAAAAAACAGTCTTTTCTTAATGGTTATGTTGCCTGAAATATGTTATTTTTTCAATGTGTTATTGTTGTAAATTTAGATAAATTTTTTCAGCTAATGATTTTGATATACCTTGCACTTGAGCTATTTCGTCAATACTGGCACTTTTTAACTCTCTTAATCCGCCAAAATGTTTGAGTAACGCTTGACGTCTTTTGGCACCAATACCTTCAATATGCTCTAATGCACTGTCAGTAAGTTGCTTTGTCCCTTTTTTACGCTGACCTACGATAGCATGATCATGTGATGCATTTCTAATTTGTTGAATAAGCAATAGTGCAGGGGAATGGTCATCAAGGTAATATCCCGTGCCATGAGCTTCAAAAAATAGTGTTTCTAATCCTTCTTTGCGCTCAGCGCCTTTAGCTACACCAATTAAAATAGGGTGATTTTTGTTCCAATTAACATCCAATTGTTCAAATACTTGTAGAGCTTGGCTAAGTTGTCCTTTACCGCCATCTATAAAAATAATATCAGGCACTTTTTCAGTTGGTAGCTCTTTTTTACTGTAACGGCGAGTTAATACTTGTTCCATTGCTGCATAATCGTCACCAGGTGTAATTCCGGTAATATTGTAGCGTCGAAACTCAGATTTAACCGGTCCCTTATCATCAAAAACGACACAAGATGCAATGGTATTTTTACCCATAAAATGGCTGATATCAAAACATTCCATTCGATTAATTTTGTCAATCCCCAAAAAGGCTTTCAATGCATCGTAACGTTGTTTAATAGTTGAGTTTGCTAGTAGTTTATTTTTAACCCCAGTTTGAGCATTCACGGTTGCGATATTGAGTAATTTAAGATTATCACCTTTGGGTTCATCAACCAGTTTAACTTGATGATCAGCAATAAGTGACAGTGTCTCTTCCATTGGTTGTTTATCAGATAACGAAAAATTAAGTAAAATCTTTTTAGGGATATTTCTATTTTGATTGCCTTGCAAATAAAATTGTCCCAAGAAGGTTTCAATAACTTCTTCTAGTTCGGTATTTGATGGTACTTTAGGAAAATAAGAGCGATGTCCAAAGGTTTGGCCATTTCGAATAAATAAGACATATATACAAGCCAAGCCTGATTCATAATGGAAACCAATGACATCAAGATTATCATTATTATTATATATAGCTTGCTTTTCATTAATATGTTTTATTGCTTGTAGTTGATCACGCAAAACCGCAGCCTTTTCAAAATTGAGCTCTTTACTGGCTTTTTGCATATCTTCGGTTATTTTTTGTAGTATTTGGTCTGATTGACCGGATAAAAATAACCTAACATAGTTAACTTGCTCTAGATAGTCTTCATCACTGACTAAACCTGGCACACAAGGACCTAAGCAACGTTTAATTTGATATTGCAGACAGGGACGAGTTCGATTTCGATAGGTTGTATTTAAACACTGTCTTATTGGAAACGTTTTTTGCAATAGTGTTAATATCTGTTTAACTGCATAACCACTAGGGTAGGGACCAAAAAATTCATCTTTTTTACGATTAATTGCTCCACGATAAAGGGATAGTTGAGGATGCCTCTCTTTGCTTAGTTTTATAAACGGGTAGCTTTTGTCATCCTTTAAAAGCACATTATATCGTGGTTGATGTTTTTTGATGTATGTTTGTTCAAGTAGTAGGGCTTCAGTTTCAGTATTGGTAATCGTAAATTCAACACGATGGATATGGCTAACAAGCATATCTGTTTTTAGTGTTTTTTTACTGCTATTAAAATAGCTTTTTAAGCGATTATTGAGATCTTTGGCTTTGCCCACATAAATAATCGTCTCTTTATCATTAAACATCTGATAAATTCCCGGTTTATGTGGGACTGTTTTCAAAAAGGATGTTGAATCAAATTGGTTCATATTAGTTTTCGAATGTGAGGGCTTTTTTCTCTATAACTCTCATAATGGTGCTCAGTAAGCCATTTATCAAGAGGTATATTAGCCCTGCAACCACAAAAATAGAAAAATCATAGTAATCACCATTTAATTGATTGCTATATCCCATAATATCCATCACTTGAATCATTGATACTAAGGCCGTGCCTTTAATCACGAAAACGACTTCATTTGAATAAGTTGAAAGAGCTCGCTTTAATGCATATGGCACGACAACTTTTAATGTTTGTTTTTTATTCATACCAAGCGCTTGACAAGCTTGCCATTGTCCTTGAGGTAAAGATTTTAGTGCACCATAAAAAATTTGTGTTGTATAAGCTGCACTATTGAGTGTTAAGGCTAAGTATGCACAAAACCAAGATGATGAAATAAGTTCATAAAGGACAGGCATTTTACTTAACGTATCACTAAATTGCGAAGGTCCGTAATAAATTAAAAATAGTTGGACAAGCAGTGGTGAACCCGTAAATAGAATAATATAAGTACGAATAACTTTAGTTAATACATTTGAATTTAATGATAATAAACATGCTAAGACGATTGCCAGTAATCCAGCCGATAGAATTCCCAAAATACCTAAGCTTAAAGTATTAGGTAGACCTTGTAGTATGATTTTAAGGTAATAAACAAAATTATCAGACATAATACGACCTTATTAACTTTTTGCTGATGTTGGTTGTTCAAAATAAGTTGAACGTTTTTCAATTCGTGATATTACTTTTTTGCTTAAAATAGAGATGATGAGATAAATAATCATTGCGATGATATACCATAAAAAAGGTTGGTTTGTTCGAGCAATAATGGTTTTAGTTTGCATCATTAAATCATTAATTGCGATGGTCGAAACCAGTGCGGTATCTTTTAACAAAATTAACCACTGATTACTTAATCCAGGTAAGGCATGACGCCACATTTGTGGCATTATAATACGGAAGAATGTGCGTGATTTACTAAGTCCAAGTACTTGGGCAGCTTGTCTTTGTCCGTTGGGAATTGCCTTGAATGCACCGCGAAGCGTTTGTGACGCATAGACTGCATATAATAGTGAAAGTGCAGCTACACCACATAAAAAAGGGTTAATATTAAAATTTTGAATATCGAGTTGTATTGTTAATGAGGCGAAGTAAAAATTAATTGTAAATCCATCATTTAATAATATGAGCAATAAGGGTAACCCATTATAAATGGCGACGACAATTAATAGTTCAGGTAAAGCTCGAATCGTTAAATTAAACAGAGACATTAACCATGCAATTGGTTTGAATGGAGCCGATTCTAATAGAGTAAAAATAAAGGCAAAAAACATACCTATAACTAACGATACCAATGCTAATGATAATGTAATTGATGTAGCTTGCGTTAGTGGCAAGATATATCCATCCATCAAAGGTAGGATCCAGTTTGTTCCATTTGTTAGAAAGTCTGACATAAAAAAACCGTTGTTAAATTAAAAAATAAACTCGCCGCAAAGTATGCGGCGAGATCATAGCGAAGTCGAGTTTTACTGTTTAAAAATTATTTGTTAAACCATTTTTTATAAATAGCATCTAATTCACCATTTGCTTTGAGTTTATCCAGAGCTTGGTTAAATTGATTTAGTAATTGATCATTGCCTTTACGAACAGCAATACCTAAACCTTCACCAAAAAATTCATGATCAGTGATTTTATCACTTAATGGGACAATATCAGAATCTTTACCTAGCCATTCACCAGCGACAATTGAACTTGATACGATTGCATCAATTCGTTTAGCCTTTAAATCTAAAAAAGCAAATTGATAACTATCGTAACTGACTTGTTTAATATCTGGGAATTTTTCATTCAGATATTTTGGATAAGTTGTTCCTTTTTGAATGCCAACAGTTTTACCTTTTAATTGCTGAAGGTCAGTTAATGTATCTTTTAATGTAATGAATTGAATTGAGCTATCATCATAATAAATGTTGGTAAAATCAACTTGCTTTTGACGTTCTGGCGTAATATCAATTCCAGCTATAGCAGCGTCAATTCGACGAGTTCTTAAGCTTGGAATCAAGCCATCAAATGATTGATTGACAATTTTGCATGAGACTTTTATCTCATCACAAACTTTATTAATCACATCAATATCGAAACCAATGATTTCATTTTTTTCATTAGTAAATTCAAAAGGCGCATAAGTTGCTTCTGTGCCAATTGTTAAAGTATCTGTTGCTTGAGCTACAAACGCTGTTCCTGCAAGAAAAATGGCTAGTAACGTTTTTTTCATATATCCACCTAAATTTATTTTAATTAATGTGACAAATAAGCTTTAAACTCTTCAGTTTGAGGATGAGCAAAACACTCCAGTTGTCCTTGCTCAATAATCTTACCGTGCTCCATATAAATGACTTGTGAAGCAACTTTACGAGCAAAATCGACTTCATGTGTAACAATAATTTGTGTAATTCCCGTTTCAGAAAGTTCATTAATAATTTCAGCAATTTGTGATGTGATTGCAGGATCTAATGCTGCTGTTGGCTCATCAAATAATAATATTTGAGGTTCCATCATTAATGCCCTAGCAATAGCGACACGTTGCTGTTGACCGCCCGAAAGATGAAGAGGATAACGTTTTGCCATATCATCAATTTGTAATCTGTTTAAAATAGCCATCGCTTTATCGCTAGCTTCTTTTTTAGATAACTTTAATATTTGGCAAGGTGCTTCAATCAAATTTTCTAGCACCGTCAAATGTGGCCATAAATTGTAGTTTTGAAACACCATTCCTACATTTTTACGAAGATGACGAATTGTTGATTCACTGATTTTTTCAGAAAAATCAAAATGTGAATTGGCAATAGTCATCTGTCCTGATGTCGGTATTTCAAGTAAATTAAAAACTTTTAATAAAGAGCTTTTTCCAGCGCCACTCTGACCAAGTAATACAATGGTCTCACCAAGTGGATAGCAGAGAGAAACATCATTTAAGGCCTGGTGCTTACCATAAAAACAGTTAATATGGTTTAATTCAATATTCATTGTTAGTTATACATTTTTTTAAAGCGATAATTGATTAAATATTACATTTTTTTGCATAATAATGCAATCTAATTTATTAGACCATTAGTTTTTTGCTTTCTTTTTATACTAAAACGTATGCTTTTCTGAAACTTTTTGACGTAATTTTATCCCTAAGGATGACTACTGGGCATTAGAGAGGATGGGAATTGTAGGACCAAGATATTTAGGTTCTTTTTTCAGAACATAAAGATCAATAAAAGCACCAACTCGAGCAAACATCTCACGAATTCTGACTAACTTCATACTTTTAGGGGAAGGAACAGCAAAACATTGTGCTTGTATATCTTGTGCTAGAGCAATAAAAATCGCTCGTTCACAATGAAACTCTTGAGTAATAATCGTAAAATCATTTGCATCAAATACTTTATTGGCTCGAATAACAGAATCAAAAGTTCGGAATCCAGCATAATCTAAAACAATTGAATTACTAGGAATACCTGCTTTTATCAAATCTTTCTTCATAGTAATGGGTTCATTGTAACTCAAAAGGGCGTTATCACCACTTAGTAATAGATAATCAACTTTGTTTTGCCAATAAAGATCAATTGCTCCATTAATGCGATTACGGTAAAAATCATTTAAGCCACCACCTCGAACATACTTTGAGGTACCAAGCACAACGCCAATTGCTCGATAGGGCAATTGGTTTTCATCATGATAAATATAAGGGGCTGTTTTATAGCTGATCCAATAATCTAAACTGGCAATTGCCATTATTGAAACCAAACAGAAACTAGCTATATAAGCAATAAGCTTTTTTAATTTCATGCTAAAACCAGTTAAAAATAAATACCATTATTGGAAATAAAAACGGTGCTGTCAATGATGTCATGATGCCACATAAAACCAAGGATAACGAACTATATGCACCTTCATTATAATCAACTTCGATACAACGAGCGGTTCCAACAGCATGTGAGATCGCACCAATTGATAATCCTCTCGCTGGTGCTGATTTTATTTTTACCAAATTCAATATTTGATGGCCAAATATGCCACCTAGCGTACCAACTAGTATCACACAAAGTGCAGCGATAGATGGTATTCCTCCTTGATTATCCGCAATTGTTACAGCAATAGCTGTGGTCACCGATTTCGGTAAAACCGATGCAGCAATTTCAGTATTTCCACCTAGCCAAAATACAATACAAACACCTGTCATCATTGAAGAAAGCGAAGCGATAAAAGTAATGATCATAATTGACTTCCAACGTGCTTTAATTTGTGGAATAAGTTCATATAAAGGATAGGCGAGGGCAACAACAGAATAAGGCAATAAATCATTAATGATTTGCACGTTATCAACGTATTGTATATAGCTTGTGTTGGTGATGAGTAGTATTGGAATTAAAACTATGACCGAAATCACTAAAGGGTTAAATAACGGATTTTTTATTTTAAACGATATTTTTCGAATAACGAGAAAAACACAAAGCGTTAATGGTAGCATCCATATCATGGTTGATATTCCTCATCTTTTCTTTTTGGTACGACCTTATGACATTGTTCCGTTAAAAAAGCAGTTACAAGTAATACGATGAATGATCCACCAACACAGCCAAATATTATCGGTATCCAATTTTGCAATAAAAGTGAATAATTATCCATTATTCCCATTGCAGCAGGAATGAAAAGTAATGTCATGTAACGCATGAATAGATTACAGCTATTTTTGATCCAACAGGTGGGAATTAGTTGAAAGGCAAGTAAGAAGAATAGAATTAACAAACCGATAATACTGCCAGGAATCATTATAGGTAATATTTTAGAAATAATATCACCGCCCCATAGACAGAGAGTTAATATGACCAATCCTCGACCATAACTGAAAAGTGTATAGTACAATGAATATAATCGATGTTTGATGGTGGCGTGCTTAGCTAGAAAATGTTTCATAACGTAAATTTAATCTTAATTTAAAATTATGATTATTATGCCTATAGTTAGTGTGAAAGTAGGTTTATTTGCATATATGATACGCCCGTCAAAATTAATTACCAACTAAATAATGGCAATAATGATAAAGTTGTTTAATGATTGCAAGTTTCTCTGACTGTTGAATATAAGTTTCTGCATATTGTTCCAATGTTAATAAGTAATCTTGGATTTTTTGAACATGAAGTTTATCACGACAATAATTCTTCCAGATAATCTGTTCATGTTCTGTTAATGTCTGTGGATAATTTCGTGCTTTGTATCGAAAAAATAGTGTTGCTAAACGCGGATCATCAAATGTTATTGATAAACTATCTAATAAATGAACAGGGGTTGTTCGCACAGTATCACAGCGTAACTTATCCTGATTATTAAAAAATTTCCCGTAAATTTGAGCATCAACATCAGAATTAATAGTATTAATAGGGTTATTATCATCGATATTAAATAACGCCTGCATTTTATCTTGTAATAATTTTTGATTTTGTAATAGTTTTTGTTGGTTGATTAAGCATTGCTTTATATCAATGTTAAATCGTTCGGCGTTTTCAGGTAATAAGGTTTTTAATGGTGCAATAATAGGGCATTTATTGGTATGAACCAATTTTAAAGGTATTCGTGCTTCGCCCAGTTGGAGATCTTCAGTTTTTGTGTACAATTTTTCTTTTATTTGCTCGACAGGTAATTCAATTAAGAGATCAATATCTCCAGTTAAATCACAAATAATAGCGGCATTATTTTGTACTGGATGCCAAGTTATAGGTGCAACTACAGATAGATTTCCACGGTGACTACCTAACATGCCAGATACGTGAACTAGTGGCGTGATATTAACCACATCAATAAGTTCAGCAACTCTATTTTTTTTACGTAATTGGAAAAAATAATCAAATAATTTAGGCTGCTTTGCTTTTATTAATTTAGCCATTGCAATAGTCGCATAAACATCAGACATCGCATCATGTGCATGTTCATGCTTAATATTGTTCACTTTTGTTAAATGCTCCAAACGAAAACTTGGTAAGCCTGCATCATTTGTTGGCCAATTAATTCCTTCTGGTCTTAGTGCATAACAAGCTCGCACTACATCAAGCAGATCCCATCTGGAATTTCCATTTTTCCAACTATAGGCGTAAGGATCATAAAAATTACGATATAAAATATTACGAGTAACTTCATCATCAAAACGAATATTATTATAGCCAAGAATACATGTATTTGGTTCACTAAAAGCTTGATGAATTAGGCGAGTAAATTCTGCTTCACAAACACCTTTTTGATTAGCTTCTTGAGGGGTAATTCCCGTTATTAGTACGGCTTCAGGATTGGGTAGATAATCTGGGGATTGATGACAATATATAACTAGAGGTTCTTCAATAATATTAAAATCCTTATCAGTTCGAACTCCAGCAAATTGTGCGGGACGATCTAATGCTGGATGAGTTCCAAAAGTTTCATAATCATGAAAGTAAAAAGTAGACTGTTCTTGGTCGTTTTTCATTGTGTAACTTTGCTCGTAATTGTTCTCTTATTTATTGAAATCCAATTGACTACAATTATTTTTTGCTAATTTTTTAATTATTTAAATATTTTTTATTCATTCACTTGCAAGTGGGAACAGAGTGTAGAAAATAGATGGAACTAAGTGATACAAAATTAAAATCCATATTAGATAATATTTTCTACAGGTTTATCATAATTAATAGACGATTAATATGTAAGAATATCACAAAAAGGAACAATTGCGTTTGGATTTCTTTCAGATAGAATGAAAAAACCTCCACAAATGTAGAGGAAAAAATATGTATCAACTCTGTGAGATAAAACCACGACAATATACCAATTAACTGTGTTTTTACAATTTGTTATATAGAATAACCTGTATAATTAGTCCTCAAATGTATCTATTAACAAAACACCTTAAAACGCGACACGGTCACTTTTAAGTAAATGAAAAAAATTAATCTTCAACCAGTCAGAAGTATTCTTGGATAATAAATCAGCAATAAATTAATATATTATCTGTCACGTTATTTTAACATGTGAATTAATGAGCTGGCGCACTTTCAATAATATTCGCTAATTTTTCAAGTGTTAGTCTTAAAAATTTTGGCATAGCTTCTAACTCAATAGAATCCATTAAATTTTTAACATATAGTCCTAATTCAGTGTCACCTTCAACAATCAAGCGACGCTGGAAGAATAGGGTATCGGGATCTTGACGTCTAGTCGCTATCATAATTAAATCATTAGCATTACCGATAAAGCTCACATCAGCAATTTCTTCTCGGCTTACAACTAATTTATTTTCGATCAAACTTACAAACCAGATAAGCCCTAGATCAGTAACTTCTATTTTAAGCCAACGATTTTCTAAAAAATCAAGATCGCCATCTTCTAGGGAATGTTCAAATTGTAGCTGTAATAATTGTTCTATGGCTTGCTTTTTGACATTAAAAGGAATGCATCGTAAGGTAAGCCCCAAAATATGGGGCCCATTATTGACAAACTGTGAATGAATCTTGTTTAGAATTTGGCTTTTTGCTCCAATCATTTATGCTTCCCCAGAAATCATTTTTTCATAAATGTCTAAGTCGGTATTTAAATGTTCAAAAACTTCTTCGCTTACTTCGTTACGAATTTTCATTTGTAACAAAGCTGTCCGTTCCGCACCAATTGCAACCAGACGCATGCGTCTTTCTAGGTTTTCTGCTTCAAGTGCTTTTTTCTCTAAACCTTTAAGACCTGTTCGACGTCTTAATGATCCAATAACACGTGAACCGACTTCATGTATTATTTCTTGATCCATACTATCTTCAGTTGTTTCTTGTAGCAAATTGTTTTGCATTTTTTCCAAGCTAACAATTGCTTCTTCTGCCATATGACCCTTTACAGTTAAAATTTCATTAGCTTGTTCTGAATTATCTAAAATAACACTACCTCGTAACAAAATAGGTAATATGATAACTGCTGCAATCAATGAAATTAAAATTATACCTGTTGCAATAAAAACAAGTTGATAACGACCACCAATTGTCATTGGAATAGATAACACACCAGCTAGAGTAATCGCGCCTCTAACACCAGCAAATGTCGAAATTAAAAGATCTCTTGTTGAGTATTCTCTAAATGCAAGAGGGCGTTTTGTGCCAAATGGCATGGCTGGTAGATGTTTCATTGACCACAACCAGGCGAATCGCGTTCCCATTAATACCGCAAAAACAAATAAAACAATTAAACATAATTGCCATACTTCAATTGAGGTATCAATCTGGTTTTCGGCGAAAGTATTGTTCAGAATGCTTGGTAACTGAATACCTAATAAAACGAATACAAATCCATTAAAAACGAATGTTAGCATTGACCATGTGCTATCTGATTGCAAACGCGCAGTTAATGGTGCATTTCGCATCATACCAGAATGATTAACTGTCATACCTGCACTTACTGCTGCTAAAATACCAGAACAATGACATTCCTCGGCAATAATGTAAGCGGCAAATGGGAGTAAGAATAATAATACAATTTGAATTGCAGGGTCATTGTGAGTCAGCTGATTTATTTTACGTAAAATACGTGCATATAGCCAAGTAAATAAAACGCCAATAGCTAAGCCACCAAGCGCAACTATAAAAAATTGCATACTCACATCAAAGATGTTAAATACTGCATCACCAACTGCAATAGCAATAGCAAATTTTAAAGACACCAAACCTGAAGCATCATTCATCAATGCTTCACCTTCGATGATCTCCATTTTCTCTTTTTCAATGCGTCCTTTCCCCACAATTCCACTTAATGCTACAGCATCTGTTGGCGATAAAACTGCAGCTAGTGCAAATGTTGCTGCTAATTCAACTCCTTTTGGTAACATCCAATAAAGTAAATAACCAACAGCGACAATTGTGATTACAACTAAAACTAGTGCTAGTCCAACAATTTCTCTGACATTGTGCACAAAGTCTTTTACCGATGTTTTACGTCCATCAGCAAACAGTAGTGGTGGAATGAATAAAACAAGAAATAATTCTGGGTCGAATTTTACATAAACACCAAAGGCAGCCAATATACAACCTAACAATATTTGCATTAGTGGCAATGGAATTTGTATTGGTAACATTTTAATAACGACGCCAGAAAGTGATACAATTAATACTAGTAGCAAAATTATTGAAAAAAGATCCATAGCTTCTCTTTTATTTATCCTATAATCCTATTGTTTGTATTGATTATAGCGGAATTTGAGCTAGATTTCAGGTGAAAATTTGAAAAATTTATTTCTTTTTGTGTTGTGTGTAATTATTAATCAAAAATATAATTTAAAGGCATTTTAATGGAAGGTTGGCAAAGAGCATTTATACTACATACTCGTTTTTACACTGAAAGTAGTTTATTAGTTGATTTATTCGTTGAAAATGTCGGAAAAATAACGGTGTTAGCCAAAGGGGCTAGGAGAAAAAGTTCAGCATTGAAAGGCATGTTGCAACCTTTTACTCCGCTCATTGTACAATATTCAGGTCAAGGTGAAATAAAAACATTGCGGCAAGTTGAAGCTATGTCATTGGCATTACCGTTAGTATCTGTTTTCTTATATAGCGCATTTTATTTAAATGAGCTATTACATCGAGTTTTAGTTGCAGAAACAGAAATGCCAACTCTTTTTGATGATTATTTAGCAAGCTTGCAACAATTAGCCCAACAAATTCCTGCTGAAAATGTGTTGCGAGCTTTTGAATTATCGTTATTAGAAAATTTAGGGTATCACATTGATTATTTTCATTGCTGTGTAACTGGTGATGATATTGTTAAATCGATGCATTATCAATACCAAAGCGAAAAAGGTTTTATTAGTAGTTTATTACAAAATAGTACAAGCTTTACAGGGGAGCAAGTTTTAGCTTTGGGAAAACGTCAATTTAATAATGACTGTACGTTAAAAGCGGCTAAACGGTTTACCAGAATGGCGTTAAAACCTTATGTAGGATCAAAACCATTTAAAAGTAGAGAGCTATTTTTAAAAATCTAATCTTACTGATGTTTGTCAGTAACCCATGCTTATTTTGATAATTTGTATCTTGGCGTAGGAATTACTCGCGTTGTTTACTGTAATTTAAAAAAATTGTAATGAATATACATCGCCGTATCAAAGGTGAATGATATGGGTCTCTATCATAAAGAAAAATAACCGTTACCGATTGACAAAACACTTTGTGGTCAGTCGTCCGACTATTTATAACTTATCATGCGCTAAAGAAAGTCAGATTGAAGTTATTCGCCCTCGTACCCGTAAGAAGGAACGTTATAAAACCATCTTTTATGGCATTGTCAAAACAGGTTGAGTTATTTTCTACGTCAGTTTTGTGCTCACGATGGAGCATTTGCATTTACACTACTATTCATATTTTATGACTATATTTTTGTAAAAAATATTCAGGATTCTATACCGTTTCGTAATTAATTCAGAATTGGTAGTATCTATTGGTTAGAACCTTATTTATAACTATCCCCTAAAATAGTACAGCAAAAAAGTAGAAAATTCTCTATGATAAAAGTAAAGGGGATTTAATTATGAAAAAAATGACTGAACATCAGATTGTATCTATTTTAAAAGAAGCTGAAGCCGGTATTCCTGTCAAGGAGCTCTGTCGTAAATATGGCATGGGTAATTCAACTTTCTATAAATGG